>DASZPW010000160.1:0-5760 GCA_035550155.1 Chitinophagaceae bacterium
TATGATTGATCTCGGTGTTGCTGACATGGAATGGATGAGGCACCCCAACCCATTGAATAGAAGATATTATAGTATTTTGAAAATTTGCAGGTTTCACATATAACATGGATATCATAAATGAAACACTTAACCATTTAAAAATAGATAGAACCATTTCCCAAATAATTTTTTCTGTTACAAAAGTCTGTTTTATTTTGAAGCGTTATTACCAGTCGTCCAAAAAAATTTATTGACCATAAGACGGCTCTAACTCTTGAGAAGATGCAGGATTTCAGTTTTTATTTCCAGATCGGCTGGCACCATATCATCAATTGGGAAGCCCTGGATCATTTGATGTTCATTGCGGCATTATCAGCTATTTATTTATTGAAAGACTGGAAGCAGGTATTGATATTGGTCACCGCTTTTACCATCGGGCATTCGCTGACTTTGGTATTAAGCGTATTCGATATCATACGCTTTAACAGCAAGTGGGTAGAGTTTTTAATTCCCTGCACCATTGTCATCACTGCATTTACCAACCTTTTCCAGAAAAATTTTACAGCACGGTCTATCCGCATCAATTATTTTTTAGCTCTTTCGTTCGGATTGATACACGGAATGGGTTTTGCAAACGCATTACGCATCATGCTGGCAAAAGATCAAAGTTTCGGATGGGACCTGCTGGGTTTTAATTTAGGACTGGAAGCAGGACAGATAGTGGTAGTAGTGATACTGCTTGCTATAGCAGCGATAATTTTAAATGTATTTAAAGTAAACAGAAGAGAATGGGTGATTTTTTTATCCGCCGCTGTTTTCAGTGTTGCGTTGCAGATGGCGATGCAAAGAAAACCCTGGTAACAAGTATATTTACACAATATAAAATACCATACAATGAGAAAGATCCTTTTTGCGTTCGGCTTGCTACTTTCAACGGCAGGTTTTCTGAATGCACAAGACATCCAAAACAATCCCGGGTCAAATCACGGGAACAAGTTTGAACAACTGGGTACTATTTTACCAACGCCCAATGAATACCGCACCGCCAGCGGCGCACCCGGCCCCAAGTACTGGCAGCAGCGTTGTGATTATGATATTAAATGTGATCTTGATGAAAAAAATCTGAAACTCACCGGCAGTGAGACCATCACCTATTATAATAACTCGCCGGATGTGCTGACTTACCTATGGTTGCAACTTGATGAGAACCAGCACAGCACTATAAACAATGCGGATTATCAGAGTAGCAGCACAATGCCACGGCAGACAACAGACAGAATGCTGGAACGTATGGCTGAATCATCAGCGAAAGATGATAACGGTTATGGTGATAAAATCACAAAGATGACCGATGCTTTAGGTAAGCCACTTACCTACACTATTAATAAAACAATGATGCGTGTAGAATTGCCGACGCCATTGAAGCCGGGACAAAAATTTATTTTCAATATTGATTGGTACTATAAAATTTCCGATCGCTTATCACAAGGCGGCCGTGGCGGATATGAATATTTTCCTGAAGACGGCAATTATCTTTTTACCATGACGCAATGGTATCCCCGTCTTTGTGTGTACAGTGATTTCCAGGGATGGCAAAATCATCAGTTCACCGGCCGTGGAGAATTTGCATTGACCTTCGGAAATTTCAAAGTGCAAATGACCGTACCGGCTGATCATGTTATTGGCGCCACGGGCCAATGCCAGAATTATCAGCAAGTATTGACACCTGCAGAATATGCCCGCTGGCAACAAGCACAAAATTCAAAAGAGCCTGTTGAAGTAGTAACATTAGATGAAGCAAAAACAAAAGAAACAAACAAAAACACCACGCAAAAGAAAACATGGATCTTCAGGGCAGATAATGTTCGTGATTTTGCCTGGGGTTCCAGCAGAAAATTTGTAATGGATGCCATGCCCGCTTATGTAGATGGGAAAAAAGTGATGTGCATGAGTTATTATGGCAAAGAAGCATATAATTTATATCACAAGCTTTCTACCAAATTAGTTGCTCATACAATAAAAACTTATTCTCATTTCACCATTCCGTATCCATATCCTGTTGCTCAAAGTGTGGAAGCCAGCAATGGAATGGAATACCCGATGATCTGTTTCAATTATGGCCGCACTGAAAAAGACGGAACCTATTCCGAGGCCACCAAGAACGGAATGATCGGCGTGGTGATTCATGAAGTGGGACACAACTTTTTCCCGATGATCATTAACAGCGATGAAAGACAATGGACATGGATGGATGAAGGGCTCAACACTTTTGTAGAATACCTCACCGAAGAATTATGGGATAATAAATATCCAAGTCGTCGCGGGCCGGCATGGACAATTGTTGATTATATGAAATTGCCGAAAGATCAGTTAGAGCCGATCATGACGAACTCAGAAGATATTGTTGGCTTCGGGCCGAACGCTTATTCCAAGCCAGCAACCGGATTGAATATTCTTCGTGAAACAGTCATGGGCAGAAAATTATTTGATTATGCTTTTAAAGAGTATGCAAGAAGATGGGCATTCAAACATCCCACACCTGCCGATTTCTTCAGAACAATGGATGATGCCAGCGGAGAAAATCTCGATTGGTTCTGGAGAGGATGGTTCTACAGCACCGATGCCTGCGATATTTCACTGGACAGCGTAAAATTTGCCAAAGCAGATGTCAATGGAAAAATTCCGGAACCGAGAACTTTTAATCAGAGATTGGCTAAGCCTGCTGTGAATGATTTTGAAGATATCTCCAAGATCCGCAACCGGGAAGACAAGAGCATCACTTTTGCTACGGATGTAGATACAGCTACAAGAGATTTTTACTGGAAGTATGACCGTGGCATGGAACCATATGACAGCAGCAGCTATTCTGTAACGCAGCCTTCGAATACGGAAGAACTCGATGCGGCAGAAAAAGAAAAATATGCGAACAAATATTTTTATGAATTGTCTTTTTCCAATAAAGGCGGGCTGGTGATGCCGATCATCATTCAATGGAATTTTAAAGATGGTACTTCAGAGATTGATCGCATTCCGGCGCAGGTATGGAGATTGAACGAAAAGAATGTGACAAAATTCTTTATGAAAGATAAAGAAGTAGCCAGTATCAAACTGGACCCGATGCGTGAAACAGCTGATATCAATGAAAGCAATAACAGCTGGAACAGTATTCCGCAACCGAGCAAGTTTGCTTTGTTCAAACAAAAAACAACAACGGCCCGTGGCGCTCAGCAAGGAGGCCCGAACCCCATGCAAAAAGCAGGGGAAAAGAAAGGGTTTTAAGAAGCACTAATATATCTTAACAAACGTAAAAGCTTAAGAAGTCATTCCATCTCGGGATGACTTCTTAATTTTATCTAATTATGAAAAAGATCATTTCAAGTTTTATTGTATTAACGGTTGCATTTATCGGCAATGCTGCAACTGTTGATACGATCAATATTTACAGCGATGCGATGCATAAGGATATAAAATGCGTAGTGGTAAAACCCGATTCTTATGAGAATGATAACAATCAATATCCCGTAGTGTATTTATTGCATGGATATAGCGGCAATTTTTCTAACTGGATCACCAAAGTGCCGAAGTTGAAAGAAGAAGTGGATCAATTGCAACTCATCATTGTTTGTCCCGATGGTAATTACAGCGGTTGGTATATTGACAGCCCCATAGATCCTTCGATGAAATATGAAACGTATGTGGCGAAAGAAGTGCCTGCTTATATTGATTCACATTACCACACTATAAAAGACCGCAAAACAAGAGCCATCACCGGGTTAAGCATGGGAGGACATGGAGCATTATTTATTGCTTTTCGCCATGCAGATTTTTTTGGCGCTTGCGGCAGCATGAGTGGTGTGGTGGATCTGAATTTCACCAAAAACAAATACGACCTGATCAAACGAATTGGTGATACTATTCAAAATGCAGCTTACTGGAAAAACTTCTCTGTGATCAATATTATTGATCAATATCCCAAAGACTCCCTGGCGATCATTTTTGATTGCGGCAATGATGATCCGTTTGCAGGGATCAATAGAGAATTACATAAAAAAATGCTGAAGCTCAAAATCCCCCATGATTATACTGAAAGGCCGGGCACTCACAATTGGGATTACTGGAGCAATTCAATACAATACCAACTACTATTTTTTAGAAACTATTTTGATAAAATGAAAACCAGTAACCGGTAACCAGCAACTAGTATCCCGTTCTCCCATCCCTCACCTTGATCTTCTTCTTCCCGGAGTTTTTCTTTTCATACTCCAAAACTTCTTTGGGTTTGGCAACCGCTTTGCTTGCAGTGGTGTCCGTTTTTGATTTATCGTTGATGCCAATTAGTTTCAGGTCATCATCATTGGCGGCGCCGTTACCAGCAGCATTAGCCGGTTTATCCAGCCAGTATTTCTCTGTTTTAACGATGGTTCCTTCTTCGGGATCGTAATAGGTCCATGTGCCATGCTTCAAAGAAAAACCTTCCAGCTTCACCACTTTCCTGTCCACCACTTTTAAGGGATCGTGCAGGTCATACACATCCACCGTATCATAAGGATCATCAGGATTCACCGCTTTCCAGCTTTCTTGCCGTATCAAACCACCAGTCATATTATAGTAATTGCATTTCCCATCTTTATTTCCCCAGCGATAATGTTCCTCTGCGAGCTTATCTCCCATCAATGAGAATCGTTGCCACAATCCTTCTTTTTTCCCATCCACAAAATAACCCTGTTCATCATAGCCCGGTTCGCCCCGCAATTCATCCTGGTGAATGACCCAGGGGCCTTGTTTTTTCCCATTCATATCCACACGGTTGAGCGTATCACCTCTTACACTGATGATATAGCTTTTCCACTGGCCAAAACCATTTAAAGAAATAAAAAGAAAAACAAAAAGTACGAATCGCATTGTTTAGTAAGTTTGATCGAAGTTTTCAAATACAATTTTTTTGCCATTAGTTATACCACAAAAAAAATGATCGCTTCACACTTTATTAAACGCCAAAACTGCCTGTTTATGTTATCAAAATTAGCGCAATTTTCATTGACGATACTTACCTGCCTGTTCACTTTAACAGTATGGTCGCAGGTGGCTCCTACTTCTGCTGACGACCGCCTCAAAGGCTTGCAACAGAGAGAAGTATTGGAAAAAAGATCAGTACTTAACGATATTAAGTTTCACAGCATCGGGCCCAATATCATGAGCGGCCGTGTAGATGATATTGATGTGAATCCCGATGACCCAACAGAATTTTATGTCGCTTATGCCACAGGCGGATTGTGGTACACCCATAACAATGGTCAATCCTTCATTCCTGTTTTTGACAGTGCTGATGTGATCGGCATTGGCGATGTAGCAGTGAACTGGAAAACAAGAACCATCTGGCTCGGAACCGGCGAAGTGAATAGCAGCCGTTCTTCTTATTCCGGTATCGGTGTTTATAAAAGCACGGACAATGGAAAACACTGGGATTATCTCGGCCTGCCGGAATCGCAGCATATCGGAAAAATTGTATTGCATCCTACTGATAATAATACGGCATGGGTAGCGGTGCTCGGACATTTGTATTCTCCCAATAAAGAAAGAGGCGTTTATAAAACTACAGACGGAGGAAAAACATGGAAGCAAACTTTATATGTTGATGATAATACCGGGTGTGTGGATATGGACATCAATCCTTCCAATCCGAATGAAGTATATGCAGCCATGTGGTATCGCACCCGCAGCACCTGGAAATTTGAAGAAAGCGGAAAGACCAGCGGCATTTACAAAAGCACGGATGGAGGC
>DASZPW010000161.1:0-1873 GCA_035550155.1 Chitinophagaceae bacterium
ACATGAAAGATCCTGTCCATCACTTTCCTGGACTGCGTATCAGTTGATCATTCCAGTTAAATTTTTGTTTCTATTTTTCTGAAGAAGCTGCGATAAAAAATCCCATCAGGTAGGTGCATGCGAAGGTCAGCAGAAGATCGGCATAATAACTGGGGATGGTAATCAGCGTTGAGAATGAATTGTCATTTCCGATATGCACAACCAGCAGCGCCAGCACGGGGTAAACGAAGATCAACATCCATTGATCATTTACACCCGGAAATTGATGTGCTTTATGCTGATGCATTGAAATAAATTTTCAGATCACAAATTTAAGGATAGTGGTACACAATCCATTGCAACCCCAGGCTAGCTATCAACTTATCATTTATATTTATACATTCATCAGAAATTTTCAATGCCTCAGTCAAATCATTTCGATGTCATTGTTATTGGTGTAGGCTCCATGGGATCATCAGCTTGTTGTTTCCTGGCTGAGTGCGGAATGAAAGTACTGGGTCTTGAGCAATTTGATATTGTGCACGAACAGGGATCTCACGCAGGCCAAAGCCGTATCATCCGCAAAGCATATTTCGAACATCCGGATTATGTTCCGCTCCTGGAAAGATCCTATCACAACTGGAAAAAACTGGAACAGCAAACCACTGATGAAGTCTACCATCGCACGGGTATAGTATATTTCGGCCCGCCTGAGCATCAGACCATGGCCGGGGTGAGAAAATCATCTTCCCTGTATGATATTCCAGTAGACTCACTTTCAAAAGAAGAATCATTCAACAGGTTCCCTGCTTTTCAGATCCCGGCAGACTTTGAGATTTTGTTTGAACACGATGCAGGATTGGTAACACCCGAACGAGCGATACTGTTGTATGCTGAACAGGCAAGAAAATACGGTGCGGCTATCCATACGCATGAAAAAGTAAGTGCATGGAAAGAGGAGGGAGCAAAGATCAGTGTGGTAACCGATAAGAATGATTACACGGCAGACAAACTGGTGATCACAGCAGGGAGTTGGACATCGAAAATGATACCCGATCTTAAAACAGAATTAAAAGTGACCCGGCAAACCTTAGCATGGGTGAATCCCGGGGACACGGAAAAATTTTCATTGGGAAATTTTCCATGCTGGTTTATTGAAGATCCTGATCGCGGAATGTTTTACGGCTTTCCGATACTCCCGGAAAGATTTGGCGGTCCGGTGGGACTGAAACTTGCGAGTCACCGGCCGGGAGAAATGGTGGATCCGGATCGTATAAACCGAAGATCCAATGATGAAGAAGAAGCGAATATCCGTTATGTTTTGTCGAAGTACCTTCCCGAAGCCGGTAATGATATCATCAGTATAAAAACATGTCTCTATACTTATAGTAAGGATGAGAATTTTATCATTGATCATCTGCCCGGCTATAACAAAAAGATAGTTGTGGCTTGTGGTTTCAGCGGACATGGGTTCAAGTTTGTTTCTGTGGTTGGAGAAATTCTAGCAGACCTTGCCATGAAGGGAAAAACAGAATTGCCGGTAGCGTTTTTGAGCTTGAGCAGGTTTGGGAAGTGACTCTACTGTTTTTTAATGGAGTCAGATGCATGGAATAGCCCTTTTTTATAAAGGCTTTACTTTGTAAATGATTGAATAACAATGTTTTTATTTCGTTTTGGTACAAATTTGAATTAGTAGTGCAAATTTGTACTTTTTGCTCAGGAACTTTTAGTTATATGAAAACATTCATGTTAACACTGGACGAATCTCAGGAGGAAGTGATCAGAGCCTGGCAAAAGCATTGAAAAATTGAGATTCAGGTTGTCGGTGAAAAAGATGAGGATCAGGCCTTGACAATTGCAATGGGGGAAGGAAAGAAGTATGGTCGTCTCTCAG
>DASZPW010000162.1:0-33774 GCA_035550155.1 Chitinophagaceae bacterium
TTGCCGTATTTGGGTGCGGGAGAGTTTTATTTAGAGTACGGAGATATTGAATACAATGTTACAGCTCCCGCAAACTTGATCGTAGTTGGTTCCGGTGAATTACAAAATCCCCAGGATTGCCTGACAGCCGAAGAACAAAGAAGATGGAACGAAGCGAAGAACAGTGATAAGACTGTAATAATTCGAAGCGATAAAGAAGTGAATGATCCGAATTCAAGGCCCAAACAAGCTAATTGTACCTGGAAATTTAAGATTCAGAATGCAAGAGATGTGGCATGGGCCGCTTCCAAAGCTTTTGTGTGGGATGCCGCAAGAATGAATTTGCCAAGCGGCCGAAAAGCTATCGCAGCCAGCGTATATCCCGTTGAAAGTATAAAAAAAGATGGCTGGCAAAGAAGTACGGAAATGGTAAAAGGTTCGATCGAGTTTAATTCAAAAACTTGGTATGAATTTCCCTACCCTGTCGCAACAAACGTTGCAGGTATTGTTGCAGGTATGGAGTATCCCGGCATTGTATTTTGCAGCGCTAATGAATCCGGCTCCGGGCTATGGGGAGTAACCGATCATGAATTCGGACATACCTGGTTCCCGATGATCGTAGGAAGCAATGAAAGAAAATATGCATGGATGGATGAAGGCTTTAATACATTTATCAATGACCTCTCCACAGCCAATTTTCATAACGGCGAATTCAAAGAAGAAAGTTTCTTTGGCGATCCCAATTCCCCATTCATGGTAAAATATGTTTTTGGCGATAAAATGGATGGTTTGTTCAACATTCCTGAAGTAATTCAGCAGGATAATTTAGGAGTGGCCGCTTACATGAAACCATCGATGATGTTGCATGCGCTGAGAGAAGTTGTGTTAGGACCTGAGCGATTTGATGCAGCGTTCAGAGAATACATCAATCGCTGGGCTTTCAAACATCCGACGCCATGGGACTTTTTTCATACGATTGAAAATGTTGCTGGCGAAGACCTCAGCTGGTTCTGGAGAGGCTGGGTATTGAACACCTGGAAAATTGACCAGGCCGTGAAAGGAGTAAAATACATAAAAGATAAACCGGAGAATGGCGCCGAGATCACTATTGAAAACCTGGAGAAATTACCAATGCCGGTGACTGTATTGGTAAAAGAGTCGAACGGGAAAGAGCAGCGGATCGATTTGCCTGTGGAAATATGGCAGCGGGGCGCTCAATGGACATTTGCTGTACCAACCACCAGCGACATCAAAGAAGTGATACTGGATCCGGATAAAAAATTGCCGGATTGGAACCGGGACAATAATGACTGGAAAAAAGCTTTCTAAGAAATACAAAAGCCCTTCAGTAATGAGGGGTTTTTTATTTCATCGCTATCATGCTGATCTCAACATTCACAAATTTGGGCAATGCTGACACTTGCACCGTTTCTCTTGCAGGAAAATTGTCAGTAAAATATTTTCCATAGACCTCGTTGATCTCCGCAAAACGTTTCATATCGGTAATAAAGATCGTCGTCTTCACTACATTGCTGAAACTCATCCCGGCTGCCTGCAATATTGCCTTGAGATTGTGCATGACCTGGTGCGTTTCTTCCGCAATGTCTTTATTTTTTAATTCTCCTGTGGCAGGGTCAATGCAGATCTGCCCGGAAATAAATAAAAAATTTCCTGATTGCACTGCCTGATTATAAGGTCCGATCGGTGCCGGGGCACTGGATGTATTGATGATATTTTTTTCCATTACAATGAATTTTTAAAAACAGAAAGGCGAATTTAGGTTTATACACTTTCTTTGCAAAAAATAGTCTATGCAGGTTGTTGTGCTGGCTGATACAGGTTTAAGGGAAGAATTACTGGCACAAGGGGTGAATGAACCGCTTGAATTAAAATGGCTGAATAATATCGAACAATTGAAAGGTTTATCTAACGCAGATGCTTTCATAGATCTGTCATTCGAACCTGACCCGAAAAGAATTGTATTGCTAAAGCAGTTGCTGCCCCGGCCTGTTCTTGTCAATTCCGTTGTAACCACTTTAAAAGATCTACCAGAAAATATTGTGCGCTTCAATGGCTGGCCAACATTTTTAAAACGAAACACTTTAGAATCATCCTGCAATAACGGCTCAATAAAAAAAAGAACAGAAGAAATCTTTGCTCTATTAAATAAAAAAGTGGAATGGGTGGCGGATGAACCGGGTTTTATCACTGCAAGGATCATAGCCATGATCATTAATGAAGCTTATTTTGCATTAGGCGAAGGCATAAGTACAAAAAATGAAATGGATATAGCCATGAAGCTCGGCACTAATTATCCTTATGGTCCGTTTGAATGGGCAGAAAAAATAGGAGTAAAAAGAATTTTTGCCTTGCTGAATGAATTGAGCAAAGAAAATAATCGTTTCCAGGCGGCTGAGTGGCTAACAAAAGAAACCAGGATATAATGTCTCTTATCTTAAATATTGACACAGCTCTTGAAATTGCTTCTATTTCCCTGGGAAAAGACGGAAAGGCAATGAATACAGCTATACATACAGAACAGAAAGATCATGCTGCCTGGTTACAAGCAGCCATTTCAGAATTGCTGAAGGTTTCAGGAAACGAAATAAACAATCTCAATGCTATTGCCGTCACAATCGGGCCGGGCTCGTATACGGGTTTAAGAGTGGGTTTGTCATCTGCAAAAGGACTTTGTTATGCTTTAAATATTCCCTTGATCACAATTGGTACTTTGGAGTTGATGGCTTATGCTGCCAAAAATGAAGAAGCTGACCTGTTATGCCCGATGATCGATGCCCGGAGAATGGAAGTTTTTACCGCTGTTTATACTAAGTCGCTGGAAGAAGTTATCACACCGCATGCTATGATTTTGCAAGCTGATTCTTTCTCTGAATTACTGTCTACTCATAAAATTTTATTTTTCGGCAACGGCAGTAAAAAATCATCTTCTTTACTCAGGCATGACAATTCGATCTTTGGCGATGTACCGTATGATGCCTCGAATATGGCCCCAATAACTATGGAGCGTTTTCTTTCTCAGCGATTTGCAGACATTGCATATAGCGAACCGGCTTACCTGAAAGATTTTTTTTCACCAGCCCGCAAGCCTTCTATATAAACAACCGTCTAATTAGCAGTTTTCCCCTTAAAACCATCAACCAAATTAAACTTCATTATTTACTTTAATTGCTTCGAGCTATGAACAACTTGTCATCAACAATGCCTGCCCCCTCCGAAAATGGTACATTGCTGAACCTGGATCTGTTGAGTGTTAAAAAAGCAGCGCTGATCCTGAGGGCCATTAATCACAACTTACGCCAGCAAATTTTAAAACTGATCGAGGAAAACGGTAAAATGACCGTGACAGAGATCTACATTCAGCTCCGGTTAGAACAATCCGTGGCTTCCCAACATCTTGCTATTTTACGAAAGGCCGGCTTTGTCAATACCGACCGGGACGGAAAATTCATTTACTATTCAGTAAATCACAACCGCCTGGATGAACTCAATCGTTTTATTGACGATCTTTTAAAATAACATCGCATTGTATACATTGTAAAAACCGGTTTGCTATCACAAACCGGTTTTTATTTTTTATAGAGTAAATTTGCAGTCAAAATTTACGTTGCATGTTTATTAAACAACTCTATACAGGCTGCCTGAGCGAAGCAGCATATTATATCGAAAGCAATGGTGAAGCAGCGATCATAGATCCATTGCGGGACATTGACCCTTATCTTGAATTGGCTAACGAGAGAAAAGCACAGATCAAATACATTTTTGAAACGCATTTTCATGCAGACTTTGTAAGCGGCCACCTGGACCTGAGCAATGCAACAGCTGCACCTGTCATTTATGGGCCATTGACGGAAACAAAATTACCGGTGCATATTGCCAAAGACGGAGAAAAATTTCAATTAGGAGAACTAACGATAGAAGTATTGCACACACCCGGCCATACACTTGAATCCACTTGTTATTTATTAAAAGATAAAAATGGAAAAAGTCATTGCGTATTTACCGGCGATACATTGTTTGTGGGCGATGTAGGTCGCCCCGACCTGGCACAAAAAGGAAATGAGATCACGACGAATGACCTTGCAGGTATGATGTATGAAAGTCTTCATACTAAACTTTTTCCGCTGGCAGATGATGTACTTGTTTATCCGGCTCACGGACCCGGCAGCGCTTGCGGAAAAAATTTAGGCCCCAGCACTTTCAGTACTATCGGCGAAGAAAAAAGAACCAACTATGCCATGAAAGCTGCAACAAAAGAAGAGTTTATAAAATCTGTAACGGAAGGCATATCTGCGCCCCCGCAATATTTTCCGATCAATGCAAAGATCAACAAAGAAGGATATGAAAGCCTGGATGCGGTTTTGAAAGAAGGTCTGAAAGCATTATCCGTTGATGAATTCAAAAATTTGATGGATAAAGAAGTGATCATTCTCGATACAAGGCATGCAGAAAAATTTACTTCGGGTTTTGTACCGGGCTCTTTCAGTATCGGGTTAGAAGGGCGATTTGCAGAATGGGCCGGAAGTTTGTTGCCTTTTGATCGCACCATCCTGTTAGTTACAGAACCTGGAAAAGAAAAAGAAAGTGTGGTCAGGCTGGCCCGGGTTGGTTTTAATAAAATGTCCGGCTATTTAGATGGCGGTTTTGAAGCATGGAAACATGCAGGAGAACCAATTGATATGATCGTCGATATTGAAGCTGATGAATTGATAATGGACCTTCCTCACGACAAAAACCTGGTAGTGCTGGATGTGCGTAAACCAGCTGAATATGCCGATGGTCATCTTAAGAATGCTGTCAATTTACCATTAGATGATCTGACTGATCCCGGCAATATGGGTGATATAGAGGAACATCACAATCTCTATGTTCATTGCGCCGGCGGCTATCGCAGTGTTATTGCCGCTTCAATGTTGAAACGCCAGGGCATTCACAATCTCCGAAACGTTTTGGGCGGCTGGAACAAAATCAAAGCGATTGAAGTAGCAGAGATTGTCAAAGAAACTCCGATGCTCAATTGATAGCTTTTAAAAAAAATGTATGAAGCTCTTCCATCGAAGAGCTTTTTTATTTTCTGAAAAAAATGTTAACGGCTCCCTTTATTGACCACTTGTCAAGTTCTTGTCACAGTTCAGATAAATTGAAAACCATTCACTATTACTTCATCCTATTTTTACCCGAAATAATTATGTCCTTATGAAAACATACCGCAATGCGGTAACATACCTGGGAAAAATCACACCTGAATCAATATAGTATAGCATGAGAATCAAAACCAATATAATGCTGATGGGATCTATATGTTCCTTTCTCATCAGTTCTGCACAAACGGGGCAACCTAAGACATTGCCTGCACAAAGGACCACCTCAGCGATTTCCATCGATGGAAAATTAGATGAGCCGGCATGGAAAAATGCACCGGCAGCATTGGGATATACGGAATTCAGGCCCACCCCTTTTCGAAAAGAAGATGACGCTAACAGAACTGAGGTGTATATGCTGTATAACGATGAAGGAATTTATCTTGGGGGATATTGCCATGAAAGAACTAAAGACAGCATCTCAACAGAATTAAATGGCCGTGATGGTTTCGGTAATAATGATTTTATCGGTTTTGTTTTCGATACTTACGAAGACAGAATAAACGCATTTGAATATTTCATTACCCCATTAGGGGAGCAAATGGACGCAAAGATGTCTCCGAATCAAAATGGCAACAGCGAAGATTTTACCTGGAACGCAGTATGGAAAAGCGCTACGGTGATCCATAATGATGGATGGTCTTTTGAAATTTTTATTCCTTTTTCTGCAATTCGTTTCAGTAAAAAAAATATCCAGGACTGGGGCATGAATATTACCCGTCGCCGGCAGAAAACAGGACAACAAGTGGCCTGGAACCCTGTGGATCCGAATATTAATGGGTTTCTTACCCAGGAAGGTTTCTGGACTGGTTTACAAAACATAAAACCGCCACTGCGTCTTGAATTCTCCCCTTACTTTTCTACTTATGTAAATCATTATCCTTATAATACTCCGGGAGTGAAGGATTGGACGTCTTCCGTGAATGGAGGAATGGATGTGAAATACGGAATTAACCAGGCACTTACGCTTGATATGACCCTGATCCCCGATTTCGGGCAGGTGCAAAGTGATAACCAGGTATTGAACTTAACGCCATTTGAAGTTAAATTCAATGAGAATCGTTCTTTTTTCACTGAGGGCACAGAACTTTTTAATAAAGGAAATCTTTTTTACTCGAGGCGTGTTGGCGGTACGCCGCTTCATTTGTATGATGTGCAAAATGAACTTAATCCCGGTGAGCATATTGTAAAAAATCCCACAGAGACCAAATTGATCAACGCTACTAAAATTTCCGGAAGATTACAAAATGGTTTAGGTATAGGATTTTTCAATGCATTGACAGATCCGCAATACGCCACTGTATCAGATGATGCGGGTAATGAAAGAAAAATACAAACAAGTCCTTTGACAAATTACAATATCATTGTCCTTAATCAATCCTTAAAGCATAATTCCAGTATAAGTTTTGTAAACACCAATGTATGGCGAAGCGGGAAGGATTATGATGCAAATGTTTCCGCTGCATTATTTGACTTTAATGACAAGAAAAATATGTGGAATGTTGGCGGGAATTTTTTTACCAGCAACTTATATGGATTACCCGGACAAAAAACAATCAGTGGTTACAGCCATAATATCTATTTCGGAAAAACCAGCGGCCGATTTAATTTCAATATCACCGAAAACCTGACCGATAAAAATTTTAACAGCAATGACCTGGGTTATTTTACCTATAATAACTTCATCGATCATTACCTCTGGGCCGGTTATCGCTGGATCAAACCAACCAACTGGTACAATAATTTGTACCTGAATTTTAATTTTTCCTATTCCCGCCAGTTGTTCCCTGCAATGTACCGGAATGCAAATATTAATATAAATGTAAACGGTCAATTAAAGAATTTGTGGTATGTCGGCGCTCTGATAGGTTACGAACCCAGATATAATGACTTTAATGAACCACGCATGCCTGGCCGTGTATTCAAAGGTTGGTCCGATCATTTTATCGATGCCTGGTTCCAGACAAATAGTTCTAAAAAATACAATTTGAATGGCGAAGTGCTTTATATAGCCAGGAGCCTCTACAAAGGCAAACGGTATTTTATCAATTTGAGTCAAAAATTCCGGTTCAATCACAAGTTCTCTGTCAGCTATGGGTTATCTATGGAACCGCAAACAGCAAACGTTGGCTTTGCAACAATTGATGGATCAACCAACGATATTATTTTTGGAAAACGGAACAGGAATACTATCGAAAATATTCTTGGCTTTAAATATAATTTCAATGACCGGATGGGGATCAATGCACGGATCCGTCATTACTGGAGCAAAGTGGATTACAATAAATATTTTACATTACTTCAAAACGGTGAACTGGCGGACAACAATACGTTCAGCAGCAATCAGGATCAGAATGTGAATTTTTTCAACATCGATATGACCTACACCTGGGAATTTGCGCCGGGTAGTTTTTTAAATATTGTTTGGAAAAATGCGATCACAGACATTCAATACCAGATAGAAAAAGATTATTTCAAAAACATCAGTAATACAATCGATGCTAGCCAGAATAACAACCTGTCATTAAAAGTGATCTATTTTCTTGATTGCCGGCAATTAAAAAATCACAGGAAGAAAAATCAGCAACAGTAAAGTTCATTTGATTATCTCACCGTATTCGGGAATCCATTCGTGCTTCCACCTGCGATGGCTCCACAGCCACATGTCGGGATATTGGCGGATAACATCTTCGAGATAACGAACGAATTTTTGCGTTAATGCTTTTTCCGGTAACGCTCCGGGATCCTCGTCTGCTACTGAAAAAACAATTTCATAGTGCCCTCTCCGAATCTTATGAATGAATGCAAATACAACTACTGTGTTTTTTGCTTTAGCACCTTTTTCCGGTCCTTTTACAAATGGCGCCGGTTTGCCCAAAAAATCAAACCACCATGCTTTGGCCGGGTTGCCAGGATTTTGATCAGCCACTAAAGTCAGGATATATTGAAGGTCTCTATATGGTAAAAACGCTTCTCGCATTTTTGTGGCTGGCAGTAACGTACTTCCACTTCGTGAACGAAGTTTGTAAAACAACCGATCCATAATTTTGCTGTTAATCGGCATATAAACCACCAGGAAAAGATATTTTACTTTTTGCGGAGCTGTAAGATTGGCCCATTCCCAATTGAAATTATGTCCAAGAAAAAGTTGGACGCTTCTGCCGCTTTCATAATATTTATTCATCACGTCCCAATTGCCTTTTACTCTTTTCTGAACATATGAATCCGAAACCGAGATCATTTTGATCGTTTCGATAAATGTATCTGTAAAATTCAAATAAAACTTCCGGGCAATTTTTATTCGTTCTTTTTCTGTTTTTTCGGGAAATGCCTGTCGCAGGTTATTCATTACTACTTCTTTCCGGTATCCAAACACATAATAGACCAGGAAATATGCGAGATCTGAGAATAGATATAAAACCGGCAATGGTAACAACGAGAATGCATACAATAATCCGTAAACGATATAATACATAGTGCGGGCAAAGATAGGAAAGCTACAAGACGATATTTTGCACCAATGCACTCTTTCCGGGATAATCAGTATTGTAATGCAATCCGCGGCTTTCCTTACGGAAAGTTGCTCCTTTTACAATAAGATATCCCACGGTGATCATATTGCGCAATTCGAGTAATTGTGGTGAAAGCGTTGCTCCTTCATACAATTGTTCCGTCTCTTCCCAAAGCAGATCGAGGCGTCGCATAGCTCTTTGCAAACGGACATCATTGCGGACAATACCTACATAATCACTCATCACCAATTGAAGTTCTTTCAGGCTTTGCGTGATCAGGATCATTTCTTGGGGCTCCGTAGTTCCTTCAGCCTTCCAATCCGGTATAGCCGTGTTGAATGAAACGCTTTTCATTTTTTCCGCTGCATCCTCATAACAACGATGCGCAAATACCATTGCTTCCAGCAGTGAGTTGCTGGCTAAACGATTGGCTCCATGCAGTCCGGTACTGGCACATTCTCCGCAAGCATATAAGTTTTTGATAGAACTTCTTCCCCATTCATCTGTTTTTATTCCACCGCAACTATAATGCGCTGCAGGAGCAACCGGTATCATTTGTTGAGTAATATCAATTCCGATGGATAAACATTTCTGATAAATGTTGGGAAAATGTTCTACAAATTTTTCTTTACCAAAATGCCGGCAATCAAGCCACACATGTTCCGTACCCGTTCTTTTCATTTCACTGTCTATCGCCCTTGCTACAATATCTCTCGGCGCCAGGTCTTTTCTGGGATCATATTTTTCCATGAAAGCTTCTTCATTTTTGTTGCGTAAAATACCTCCATCACCACGAACTGCTTCTGTGATCAGGAACGATTGTCCTTTAACACCGGGTTCAAAAAGCGCCGTCGGATGAAACTGGATGAATTCCATATTTTCAATCCTTCCCTTGGCACGATATACCATCGCAACACCATCGCCGGTGGCAATAGAAGGATTCGTAGTGGTACGATATACCTGGCCGTTTCCTCCCGTTGCCAGCAATGTGATCTTTGAAAGAATTTTTTCAACACGATTAGTTTGAAGATTCAATACATATACACCAAAACATTCAACATCGGGAGTAGCTTTGCTTACCAGGTATCCTAAATGATGCTGCGTGATTATATCAATGACAAAACAATGTTTGATGATCTCAATATTTTTTTGCCTCGTAACTGCTTCTAATAATGCTCTCTCCATTTCACGCCCCGTAATATCTTTATAGTGTAAAATGCGATATTCGGAATGTCCGCCTTCTCTTCCTAATTTGTAATCCCCATCTGCTTCTTTATCAAAATGTGCTCCCCATTCAATGAGTTCCCGGACACGATCGGGGCCTTCTTTCACTACGATCTCCACTACCTCGGGATTGCATAACCCATCTCCGGCGATCAAAGTATCTTCAATATGTTTTTCAAAACTGTCATTCTCCAGGTCATTAACTACAGCTACACCGCCCTGTGCATATTTGGTGTTAGTTTCGTCTGCAGTGGCCTTTGTCATCACCAACACTTTTTTATCAGGAAAATGTTGCGCCACCTTCAATGCATAGGTTAATCCACCGATGCCTGATCCGATCACTAAAAAATCTGTCTGTTGCATGCTTTATAGTATCAAAACGAAATTTGAAATTTATTTTCTGCGAATATACTTTATTGCTCCTTCTGTAATGAATAACTGTGCCAATCCGTAAGTCAGCATTATAATGATTCCCGCCGACTCGAATGATTGATAATATTTATTTATCGCCAGGGTAGAATCAGAAACAACAAAAAATAAAGCGCCAATCATCATTAATCGTCCGGCCGATTTATTTTTAATAAATAACATGTGCATAGCCAGCATGAACATAAAACTGATAAAAATACCATAAACCCGGACCGGTAATTTCATTGTTCCCAGGTAAGGGGAAAGTAATGTGATGAGCACTGCATAATAAACCACTACGATAAAAAGTAACAGCCATAAACTCTTTATATTTTCCCTGAGCCGGATGTTGTGAAAAAAAATAATATAAAAAATATGTGCCAGCAGGAACGAAGATAACCCCAGCAAAAAAAATAATTGATCGTTGCCCTGTAACATCAACAGCACATCACCAACCCATGAAAAAAACAGCGCCGCCAGGATCCACTTTTTCAGTGTATCATTCCAAATTCTAGTTTGCAATAAAAAACATCCGATCAGAAGAATAACAAGTAGCGGCTTGCTGAAAAGCTGCAGCGTTTCGTTATTCAGGTAAATTCCTATCAAATGAACTGCAAGGATAACAGCGTAAGTAATGATCCAATAATTTTTTTTCATTAGTTGATTTTATGCTTCTATCCATGCGCCGCTTTCTTTCAACAAGTTGATAAGTTCATCTACAGCAACATCGCTGTTCACATTGCGTTTCACAATTTCCTTTCCTCTATACAAAGTGATCTTGCCGGGGCCGCTTCCTACATATCCGAAATCGGCATCAGCCATTTCTCCGGGACCATTCACAATACATCCCATGATAGCGATCTTCACTCCTTTTAAATGATGTGTTCTAGCACGGATCTTAGCGGTAGTTTCCTGCAGATCGAATAAAGTTCTCCCGCAGCTGGGACAGGAAATATATTCTGTTTTCGAGATCCTCGTTCTTGTTGCCTGCAAAATGCTGAACGCAGTATTATTGATGAATTGTTCGATAGTCTGGTTGTTAAGATAATTTCTCCCTGCTACTTTTAATTGCTCTTCGCTCAACGATGACTGGTCATAACTTTTCTGGCTCATACCTAAACAAATCCCGTCTCCCATTCCTTCGAGAAATAATGCACCGGTTTCGGTGGCATAATGTATCAAATGCTCATCTGGAGTTTGCCAGTTACTGTCAGTAATCAAAACAACCGGATTTTTGATCTCTTGATTCATCAATTCCACAAACATCCGGCGAACACTTTGCATAGCATTTTTATTTGTTGAACTGAGACAAAGAACAGCAGCAGGATCAGATTTTATTTTAGTAAATAATTTTTCCAATTGCGGTTGTTGGTATCCTTCAGAGTAACAATCCAGCATCACAATATTCATCAAAGAAGATTTTTCTAAAGAATCATCCAAATATTGATCTGCATCCAGGATCGGAAAATATTTTTCTTTATGAGTCGCAGCCTGCCATACTTTATGATAATTGATCACTTTTAATGTTCCGGGCAGTTCAAAATCGAGAATCTCATTGCAAAAAATATAATCAGCAGCCATGTCAGCAATATGCCATTTATCATTTTGCTGATCGTATCTGTATCCAACCGCCATTAAATTTTCGGGAATAATATTTTTTATTTTACTCAGATCAGCGATCACTACCGGCACATGATGCCCTCCAATATTATCAACAGCTATTGTTTCTCTCCTTTTATATTCAAACGGCGAATAAGAAAGTTTTTCAATGGAAGGAATAGACTCCCGACTCCCAACTCCCGATTCCCGACCGAGGTATCGCTTCACCAAATCCTTACATACCGGAATTTCTTTTTCCGGATCCTCTGTCAATGAAACACGGATCGTATCGCCCAAACCATCTTCGAGTAATGTGCCAATACCAACAGCACTTTTGATCCTTCCGTCTTCTCCATCACCGGCTTCCGTCACCCCGAGATGCAGTGGATAGCATTCGCCAAATTCTTCAAACATTGTTTTCACCAATAAACGATACGCCTGCACCATCACCTGCGGATTGCTGGCTTTCATACTTAAAACGATCTGGTGATAATGCTCATCTCTTGCAATGCGTAAAAATTCCATGGCGCTTTCCACCATTCCCATCGGCGTATCGCCATACCGGCTCATGATGCGGTCGCTCAAAGAACCATGATTCGTGCCGATTCGCATAGCCGTCCCATATTCCTTGCAAATTTTTACAAGAGGAGTGAACCGCTGCCTGATGCGTTCGATCTCTTCATTGTATTCCGAATCGGTGTATTCAATTACTTCAAATTTTTTCTTGTCCACATAATTGCCGGGATTCACCCGAACCTTTTCGACAATTCTCGCTGCAATTTCAGCGGCGTTAGGAGTAAAATGAATATCTGCAACAATAGGAGTATCGTATCCTCTTTTTCGTAACTCATTTTTGATATTCAGTAAATTTTCCGCTTCATTTTTAGAAGGAGCTGTGATACGGATCAATTCAGAACCCGCTTCGATGCAACGAATGCTTTGTTCAACAGTAGCATTGGTATCCATCGTATCTGTCGTTGTCATTGTCTGCACCTGAATAGGGTGATGATTGCCCAACAACAAATTACCGATCCTGACCTCTCTTGTCAGAAGCCGTTTATATTGAGTAAGTGATTCGCAATAGTACTGCATTGTTCAAGTAAGAATAAGAGCACAAAATTAGCGAAGAAAGAATACTTGTTCTCACCAATCTTTTGCTTTAGATCCGGCATTGGCAGACTTTTCCTTTTGAACCTTCTGCTGCACCTGTTTTTCTTTTTGCTCCAGTTGCTTTAGCTTTTGTGCTGCATCCCTGGGATTTATTTTGGGCGGCTGTTGCTGTGGCTTTTTGTCCGGAGGAGTGTTTTTCTTTTTTAATTCCAGCAATGCTTTTTGCAGATTTTCCCTCGCCTGTTCATCATTCGGATTTAATAATAAAGTCTTTTCGTATGCAGTAATACTTTCTTCTAATTTTTTTTCATTACTAAAAACCACTCCTTCATTATAGGACAACCTGGATAGAAAATTGCTATCCTTTGCAGAATTAGATAATTGGTCAAACGTTTTTATCGCATCCTCTTTTTTCCCAAGCCTGTAAAATGTATTTGCCAGATTGTATTGAGCTATTTGATGTAAAGAATCATTCTCATCTATTTTACTGAATTCTTTCTGCGCTTCGTTATATTGTTGTTTTTTATAAAATTCATTCCCCTTTTGAACGATCTTTTCTGATCGCTGTGCATGAGTCAACAACCAGCAATTGAAAAAAATAAAGGTTAATATGATACGAATCAGCCTCACGCAGATTTTCTTTTTCTTTCAGGAATAAAATTCTCGATCAATAATAATATAAACAGGATCGCAGCCGGCCAGTAATACAACGAACGATAATTCAAAGTGGATTTATCAAGAATTGCTTTTTGTTCTATCTGTGACAAATAATTTGTCAAACTTTTAACTGCCTCTTCAGTATTTTGCAAATGAATATAAGTACCGTTGGTTTTTGCAGCGATCTGTTTCAACTCTTCTTCATTCAATTTCGAGATCACCACATTGCCCTGCTCATCTTTTTTTGTAGCACCGGTAGCGGGATCGATAAAAGAAGTTCCTTGCTCCGAACCAATTCCAACAGTATTCACCATGATGCCTTTGTCTGCAAGGGCAGTGGCAGTTTTTTCTGCATCCGGGTCATGATCTTCGCCGTCTGTTATTAATATCACAGTTTTAAATCGATCGTCATTATCACCAAATGCATCGCTGCTTTTCTCTAAAGCCTGGCTGATCACTGTACCCGGCACCGGAACAGCATCGGGATCTGCGGTTGTAATATACATTTTTGCAGCATCGTCATCTATCGACAATGGCATTTGCAAATAAGCGGAGCCTGCAAACCAAACCAACCCGATTCGGTCATCCGGCATTTTATCGATAAGCTTACTAATAAATTCTTTGGCGTTGTCCAAGCGGCTTGGAGGCATATCAGCCGCCAGCATACTTTTACTTAAATCCATTGCAATGACAATATCAATCCCTTTCCGTGAAAAATTTTCAGATTCTCCGGGTATTCTTGGATTCATTATTGCCAACACTCCAAACATGAATGCCAATGAAAAAAGAATCCATTTTGTAGTAAATAATTTTTGAGAAAAATTGCTGATAAGAAGCCGCACCAGTTTTTCATCACCGATACGTTTCATCACTTTTCTTTTCCAGCGAAGCAGAAACAGAAAGAAGACGATCCCGATAGGAATTGCGGCCAGCAAAGTCAGGAAATTGTTGTATTGAAATTGAATGTTCATAAATATTGCCAGCCAAACAGAACAACAATTGTGCTAATCACATCTTTCCTTCCATAAAACCCAGGTGTTTTAAAATATCCTTGAGTAGTTTCATCCGGACGGCCACCATATCAAAATGAGGGTCCGGCGATTGGATATTCAACACGAAAAAATACGGGTGCTGGTTTTCTTCGATCCAGCCCACCATCCAGCCGATATTATCTCCTTTTTCATTAAAACCCCAGCCGGTTTTATAACTCAGTTTGTAATTGGAATTATTTTCGAACAGCATTGCTTTTTTTACAATTTCCTGGTTGTATTTGTAAAAAGGCAATTGGTCAAAATATAAACGCTTCACCAAACCTAATTCTTCATCCGGAGTTACTTTAAGTGAATTATCAAGCCAGAAACTATCAATCCTGCTTGTTATTTTTTTGGTTCCGTAACCCAATGTATCCAACCATGCCTGCATGGTATCTTTTCCGATCCTGCGGGCCACTTCCTGGTAATATGGAACCGCAGAAACACGGAACGCTTCATACATCGTGAGATCTTTATTCCATGCATCCACACTTCTTTTGATACCGTCCCATTTGATCACCATGCTGTCGCTGCTGATCTTTCCCGTTTGAAGCCCGATCAGTGAATTCACGATTTTGAAAGTAGAGGCAGGAAGAAAACTGCTGTCCCTGTATCGGGAAAGATTATAGATCGTGAAATTGCCGGTTCCATTATCCAGCAAAGCGAAACAGCCATTGGTATTATTCTCATCAAAATATTTTTTCAGGCTTTTGTCCTGTTTCACATTATCAGGCGAACAGGAGAAAAATAAAACCAGGATCAAGAGGTAAAGAATATTCCCACGCATGTGTAAAAAAAGATTTGCGCAAAGGTACAGCAGATTGTGGATGGATAGCATCGGAGAGTCATAATGATTCTGTATTTTCAACATGAGAAAATTGAAACAGCATGTTCCGCATCGAACATTTTTATTTATTTCTTTCCGTAAGTATTCTCATCAATATTTCGCCCGGCCCGGACATGCTTTACACTGCTGCCCGAAGCCTTTCGCAGGGAACGAAAGCCGGCATACTTTCTACTTTAGGAATTTTTACCGGTTGTCTTTTCCATATCGCTGCTGCCGTGTTTGGTTTGTCAAAGATCATCCAGGAATCAATACTGCTTTTCTCTATTATCAAATATGCCGGAGCTGCTTATCTTATTTATTTAGGATTAAAATCTTTTATCAAAAGAAAGAAAAAAGAAACAGGGATCACCAAGTTGCAACCAATGACTTATCAGAAAATATTTTTACAGGGAATGATCACGAATCTGCTCAATCCGAAAGTAGCGATCTTCTTCCTGTCTTTCTTACCTCAATTCATCGACCCGCAATCTCATTATGTGAAAGAGCAGATCGCCTTTCTCGGGCTTTGGTTTAATGTGCAGGGATGTATTATCCTGGCAACTGTAGCTTCAGTAACAGGTTTTTTCCGTCATTTGTTACTACACAACAAAACTTTCTGGAACTGGCAGGAAAAAATAACAGGAGCTATCCTGGTGGGATTGGGCATTCGGATGTTTTTTTCCAAAAAATAAAAAAGTCCTGTTTCAAAACAAGACTTCAAAAACTTTTATTCAAATTTTTATTAAAGATAAATACCGTTACTCAGGCGATAATGTTTTACTCCCCGGCAATCTCTTTTAGTGGCAGAACAGGATGAGAATAGGAACGCAACAATGACTGCAGCAAAAAACAATACGAATAATTTTTTCATACCTCGTTTAAATTGGGTCAATGAATCTGTTTGGGGAATTTCAGAGGGAGGATCTGTAGAGTTGGTTCATCAGAGGAGAAAACGAAAATAATACCCGTTTATTGTTTTTCATAACTTCTGTACCGTTTTTTTGAGATCGAATGCAAAATTGTTCCGGATCAGGTTTTTTATCGTAAAAACACTTATTTCCATACATTTATATTATTAATAATGCAATCAAAACTTAAGCATATGAAAAAAATAACTTTTTTGCTGCTCTCATCTGCCATATTGCTGATAGCATGCAATAACAAATCAAAAGAAAAAACTGCTACTACAAACAATGAGAGCAGCACCACTTCCACTACACCAACTACCGGGGAAACAACAGGCATGCCTACCAATGACATGGCTAAAATGATGGAAGAAATGAAAAAACTACCGGCATTGAGTACTGATCAGCTTAAAGCCATGTTACCCGAAACATTGATGGATATGAAACGTTCTAATTTTTCTGTAAACAGCGGAATGGGCTTTGGTGTTGCCGATGCCCGTTATAAAAATGAAGATGGCAGCAAACAATTTCATGTAATGATCTATGATTGCGCCGGCCAGGCAGGTGTGGCCTATTATAGCATGATGTATTGGGGTATGAATATGGAACAGGAAGACGAGAATGGTTATAAAAAGACAACCACTTTCAATGGCTCAAAAGCCATAGAATCTTTTGAAAAAGGATCGAATCAATATGGCTTAATGTTCCCTGCAAGCAACCGGCTCCTTGTAAATGTGGAAGGTGAAAATACCGGTCTTGATGCTGTGAAGCAGGCGGCAGGAAGCCTGAATCTGAAAGTAAATTAATAAAGACCGATTCATATTGATAAAAACGTTTCGCTTTAACAGCGGAACGTTTTTTATTTCAATACTCCTAACTCTTTCCCAATTTTTGTAAATGCCGAAATCGCTTGATCCAGGTGATGTTGTTCATGTGCAGCGCTCAACTGCACCCTGATCCTTGCCTGTCCTTTGGGAACTACAGGGAAGAAAAATCCGATCACATAAATTCCTTCATCCAACAATTTAGAAGCAAAATTTTGCGCCAGCACAGCGTCATAAAGCATGATAGGCACAATTGGATGATCACCGGGTTTGATATCAAAACCAGCTTCAGTCATTTTTTTTCTGAAATATTTTGTATTAAACTCCAGTTTATCCCGCAGTTGCGTAGTTTCTGTCAGCATATCCAGCACAGCTATCGTGCCACCGACAATTGACGGCGCCAGTGTATTGGAAAATAAATACGGTCTTGATTTTTGCCGCAACATTTCTATGATCTCTTTTCTTCCTGAAGTAAAGCCGCCGGATGCTCCGCCTAAAGCTTTTCCCAATGTACCGGTGATGATATCGATCCTTCCCATTACGCCACGATATTCATGGGTGCCTCTTCCTGTCTTTCCCAAAAAGCCGGAAGAATGACATTCATCGATCATGATCGCTGCATCATATTTGTCAGCCAGATCACAGATCTTATCTAATTGAGCGATCGTTCCGTCCATACTGAAAGAACCGTCTGAAACGATAATGCGGCTTCGGAGATGGGCCGCTTCTTTCAACTTTGCTTCCAGATCATCCATATTATTATGTTCGTAGCGATACCGCTGCGCTTTGCACAAACGAATGCCGTCAATAATAGAAGCATGATTCAATGCATCGGAAATGATCGCATCTTCTTCATTGAACAAAGGCTCAAACACGCCGCCATTGGCATCAAAAGCGGCAGCATATAGAATCGTATCCTCTGTCCCTAGAAATTCAGAAAGCTTTTTCTCTAATTCCTTATGAATATCCTGGGTACCGCAAATAAAACGAACACTGCTCAAGCCGTATCCCCGTGAATCTATCGTATTATGCGCCGCTTCAATCACTTTCGGATGGGAAGAAAGGCCGAGATAGTTATTGGCGCAAAAATTCAACACTGTTTTGCCACCCACTTTTATTTCTGCGCCCTGCGGGCTGGTAATGATTCGCTCCGTTTTATAAAGACCGGATGTTTTGATCTCTTCCACTTCCCTGGCGATGCGTTTAACTAATTTCTCATTCATGGTTCTGTGTTTATTGGGCAAATATACAAGAGCATTTTAAACCGGTTCCTCACCTACAAAATGAACTTTATGTTTTCTGTAACCTTTCAGATTCTACTTTCGTCAAAGATTGAAACCAACCAGATGAGAAGGAATTATTTATTACAGATCGTTGCTGTGGCTTTAGTGATCGCAGGAAGTTTCATCATTCTTCGTTCTGCAGGCAATTCTAAAATCACCAACAGTTGCAAAGAAACAAAACAAGCTTGTTGTAAATCCCCAAAACAACAAAGCAGCCAGCAGGGAGGCATGATCTGGGAAAATTTGTCCCGCCAGTTTTCTTCTTAGTGGCTCATGTGCTGATTTTCAGGCTTTAAACTCCAAAAAAATTATTTTCTTTGATGTAACATTACGGCTTTCCGGACGTACTATGTATAACCTTTTATTACCGGATTTAATTTTGTTCAAAGAAAGACCGGCTGTTTATGACCGAACGAGAATATAACGAATGTGTCACGACGTATGCGGATAATGTGTATCGCTTTATCCTGAAAAATCTCAGGCATGAAGAAGATGCAAGGGATGTAGTGCAAACGGCATTTGAGAAAATGTGGCGTAACAGGGAAGATGTGGATGCTTCAAAAAGCAAGTCTTATCTCTTTACTGTCGCCTATCACCAGATGATCGATCACATCCGGAAAGTAAAACGGATTCAATTGAAAGAAGAATTCAATGATACGACAAAAGTGCAGGACAAGCCGATGCACAACCTGAAAAAAGTTCTGGAAGAAGCCCTGGATCGTTTAAGTGAGACACAACGTTCGCTGGTTTTGCTGAAAGACTATGAAGGATATAGCTATGAAGAAATCGGAAAAATTACGGGATTAAATGAAAGCCAGGTGAAAGTGTACCTGCACCGGGCCAGGATTCAACTAAAAAATTATTTAGTGCGACTTGAAAATGTGATCTAAAACTATTTTAAAAAAATGAACATTAACCGCCATAATTACGAAGAGTATTTTATCCTGTACATGGATAATGAGCTGGGCAGTGAAGAACGGCAGCAGGTGGAATTGTTCGTGCAGCAAAACCCCGATCTGAAAGAAGAACTGGAATTGCTGCTGCAGTCAAAGCTCACTCCCGAACCTCATATTATTTTTGAAAATAAAGATGAATTATTACACACGGCAGAAAATTCAGCGATCAGTATGTCTAACTATGAAGAATGGCTGGTGCTGTACATGGACAACGAATTACCTGCTGAGGAAAAAACAGCAGTAGAAGATTTTGTAGCCTCTCATCCTGCTGTAAAAACAGAATTTGACATTCTTGCTAAAACCAAATTACAACCCGAAGAAAATATTGTTTTTCCAGATAAAGAACTGCTGTATCGAAGGACTGAAAGAGTATCTGTTATCCAAATGCGTTTCTGGAGAATAGCAGTTGCTGCAATGCTGATCCTTGGCATTGGCATCAGCACCATTTTTATTGTAAATAACAGGAAGACGCCTGTTTCCGGGCCTACTGCATCCGGAGAAATAAAAACAACGAACAGTACAACTGATCAAGTGACAACTCCAAAAAATTCAATTGATCAAACTAATCCTTCATTAGCCAATAATAAAAACCAGGCGACAAACGAAACTAAACAACAACAAACAAATAAAACAGTTGTTCCAAAAACCGGGGATGCTATTCTTGCCGTTCAAAAAGAAATTCCTTCCAGGTTAACGGCACCCCTTAAAAAGGAAATGCCTTTGATAGCTGATAATATGCCAACAAATAATTTGCCTTCATCCGGTGATAATCCGAATGCAAGAATCATTACATCTCCCTCCACACCTGATATTACTATGGATGATGTTAAAAATAAATTTACCGGATATCAATCTGAAAAAACTTCTGTAACAAATTCTCCCGACAAACCGTATAATACTACAGAAGCTTCTGAAAAAACAGATGCCATCTATGCCAGCCAGCAAGGAAGTGATAACAAAAAGACCCGCGGATTTTTCCGCAAAGTGACCAGGCTTTTTGAAAAAACTACGAAGATCAACCCGGCAGATGATGACGACCGGGTGCTGATCGGGGCGCTGGCAGTAAAACTGAGATAATAACTCAACTAAACCGGATTTAAAAATCATTAAAAGTACAATCATGAAAAGGATCTTTATTGCAATTGCATTAGTATGTTTCACAATGGCTGGATTTGCACAGGAAAAAACAGACACGATCAGGATCGGTGGAATGGTGATCATCCGAAAACCTGGAAACAAAGACAAAGAAGGCAAGGAGTACAAAATGCATAACAGGAATTACAGCAAATCATCGAATCTCAGAACAAACTGGTGGATCATTGATTTGGGTTTTTCCAACTTCACCGATAATACTGATTATGGCAGTGTGGCTGCACAGCAATATGCGCCAGGAAGTAATAATAGCTGGCTTGATCTGCGCAGCGGAAAATCAGTGAATGTAAACATCTGGTTTTTTATGCAGCGATTAAATATGATCGAGCATGTAGTAAATCTTCAATACGGTCTCGGGCTGGAACTGAATAATTATCGTTTTAAACATCCGGTACGCTTTGATGATAATCCGCCAGCCATTACAAATCCACCTGTACTTTACTTTGACGATACTCCAAATCGCAGTTATAAAAAAGATAAACTGGCAGCAGATTATCTCACCATACCGCTGATGCTGAATTTTAATTTCACTCCGAAGCGCCATTCCGGTTTTGGTTTCAGCGCCGGCGTCAGTGCAGGATGGTTGTACAGTGCCCGCAACAAAACTATTACTTCAGATGAAGGAAAGAAAAAAGCAAAAGATGATTTCGACCTGGATCGCTGGAAACTTTCTTATATCGGCGAATTGTCTCTCGGCCCTGTTAAACTTTACGGTTCTTTAGCCATGAAAAATATGTACAAACGTGGATTGGATGTGACGCCTTACAATGTAGGCATCCGCCTCAGCGAATGGTAACATTATAAATTTTTTTTGAATAAAAGACCGGATAACAGATCCGGTCTTTTTTGTTTTTACACGCCTTGCCATTTACACAGCGGCATCACATACCAGTATCGAAAATTTTCTTTGCAATCCTCCGCAGGATATTTTCTAAATAGCACGTTAAAAGATTTCCACATTGAAAATAAAAGATTGTGGCATTGCGTTTGGAATAAGGACGGTCTGAAGATATTGCCATGAAAAAAATAATCGTACTCATTTGGATCTTCGCAGGAAGCGGGTTGCTGGCTTCTGATACCCATTATTCTTTTTCTCCCTTCCATACAAGTTTTAAACGAATGGATATCGGCGATGGGCCGGTCGGCGCCATTTATATTCTCATTGATAAATCCAAATATGAACTGAGTGTGTATGATGACAAAGGCTGGTATGCCACCTACCCGGTGGTTTTTGGCAACAGCAGCCTGGAAGATAAAAAAATGGAAGGCGACAAGAATACACCCGAAGGCACTTTTCATATCATCAGCAAACGGATCCACGATGAGTGGGATCGTTTTATGGCGCTGGATTATCCTACCAAAGAAAGCTGGGAAAAATTTAATGAAAGAAAACAACGGGGAGAAATTCCGGCTTCGGCTCATATCGGCGGTGGCATCGGTATTCACGGCACCTGGCCGCATGAAGATTTTGTGATTGACCGTTATAAAAACTGGACATTGGGTTGCATCTCCATGAAACGAAGCGACGTGGAAGAATTGTACAACTATACTCCTGTGGGTACTAAAGTGATCATCCGCAAATAGATCATAGTTTTCAATCAGCCAAAAAATTGCTGATTTCCTTTTTCCATTTGATAGGGTCAACTTTTAAAAAAATAGCATGACCCGCATCCTCATACTCCACCAGTTTTTTTTGTGAAGAAGCGATATGTTCATAAATACGACCTGTTTCGCTTTTGAGTGCCAATTGATCCTGGTTACCATATTCCAACATGACAGGACATTGAACTTTTTCTACATAACGACAGGTATTATGCTCAAATCCATTGAAGCCTCTTTCAATTCCGGCCCAAAAAGTTACAAGGGTTCCAAACGGTTCCGATGGAAAACCAAGGATCCTTGCCCGCCCACGAAAATGATCTCGCAGTGAAGCAAACGGAATATCCATGATCAGTTTTGAAGGCGTCAATCCGTAATCATAAATTGCTTTGGCTGCAACGACGGCTCCCATGGACAAGCCATACATAATAATATTCTTTTCTCCTTTTGTCAAAACATAATCGTACGCCAGCTTTGCTTCTTCGGATTCCCTCACTCCATACGTGCAAACATGTCCACCGCTGTTTCCATGCGACCGGTAATCGACCATCATCACATTATAATTCATTTCATAAAAAGCATCTGCCACATCCAGCAACGTTTCCCGGTTTCCTCCCAACCCATGAAAGATCAGTACTGTGCCTTTGGAAGAATCAACCGGAATATACCAACCGGCTATCGCAATGCTGTCTTTGGTAAATAGTGTTACTGATTGATACGGGTAGTCCGGATTTTCTTTTACCGGAGACCGGAAATACTTTGGCCCGCGAAACAAATGCCAAGTCTTGGCGAATATATTTTGCGAAGAAGGCGGAATGGGAGAATCAGGAAGATCATAATAATAAGTGAGCTTATAGCCATACAAAGCGCCGCTGATATTGATCAATACAAATTGCAGCAGCAATACCCAAATGATCCATCGGAGAACATTGGGGATTTTTTTCTTCCTGGCGGTTTCTTTCATTTATATATCGGTCGGTTGGGTCAAAAATAATTTCCCGACAGGAAAACTGCTAATAAATAAAATGATTTCTTTGAACAGGTATGATTTTTGCAGATTTATTTCTGTAGTAAAATATTGTGATATAATATTAAGAAAAACCTTTTAAAGCAGTCCTGTCCGTGGCTGCTTTAATTTTTCTGATTATACCAGGTTCTTCTGTTTGCAAAAAAGGAATTGCAAAACATTTAAACACGATTGTTCTTTATTTCATCCACCACTGCAGGATCCAGCAACGTGGTCGTATCGCCCAAATTAGAAGTATCTCCTTCTGCGATCTTTCTCAAAATCCTTCGCATGATCTTTCCGCTTCTTGTTTTGGGTAGCCCGGGAACAAACTGGATCTTATCCGGTTTGGCAATGGGGCCAATGATCCTCGCTACAGTTTGTAAAATATCTTTTTTTGTCAACTCAGGATCATGATGCTTGCCATTGAAAATAACATATGCATAAATGCCCTGCCCTTTGATATCATGCGGATAACCCACCACAGCGCTTTCCACTACACCCGCATGCATGTTGATCGCATTTTCCACTTCTGCGGTACCGATGCGATGGCCGCTTACATTCAATACATCATCTACCCTTCCGGTGATGCGAAAATTTCCTTTTGCATCTTTCAACGCACCATCTCCTGTAAAATATAGATTTTCATAGGTGGCAAAATAATTTTTACGACAGCGGTCATGATCCCCGTAAGTAGTGCGGATCATGCCGGGCCACGGAGCTTTGATGCATAAATTTCCGGAAATGATCTCGCCTTCTTTGGGATCCGGAAGCTCTTTTCCATTTTCATCCACTAAGATCGGCTGCACTCCCGGCAATGGAAGCGAGGCCCATGATGGAATGGCCGGCGTAATTCCTGCAAGATTAGAGATCATGATTCCACCTGTTTCAGTTTGCCACCATGTATCAACGATCGGGCATTTTTTCTTACCGATATGTTCATCGTACCAATGCCAGGCTTCTTCATTGATCGGCTCTCCAACGGTACCCAATACTTTTAGAGAAGAAAGATCTTTCCCTTTCAATGGTTCCAATCCAAATCCCATTAAACTTCTGATGGCAGTAGGTGCAGTATATAAAATATTTACTTTGTATTTATCAACGATATTCCAGAATCGCCCCGCATCGGGCCAGGTAGGAATACCTTCAAACATCAATGACGTAGCACCGGCAGATAAAGGCCCGTATAAAATATAGCTGTGACCGGTGATCCATCCAATGTCTGCCGTGCAGAAATAAATATCACGTGGCTTATATTGAAATACGTTTACAAAGCTGTAAGCAGTCCATACCATGTACCCGGCGCAGGTATGTACTACTCCTTTCGGTTTGCCTGTGCTGCCTGATGTATATAAAATAAATAACGGATCTTCTGCATCCATTACTTCAGCAGGAAAAGAAACTTTGCCTTCTTTTTCTACCTGCGTTTCTGCATGTTCCATTTCATCCTCCCACCACACATCTCTTCCTTTGATCATTGAAACCGGGGTTCTCGTTCTGGTATACACGATCACCCGTTTCACTTTTTTATTTCCAATAAGTGCATCATCAATCACACTTTTCAATGGAATATCTTTTCCGCCTCGAAAAGCGCCATCGCAGGTGATGATAAATTCAGCCTGTGCATCTTCCAAACGGTCTGCAATACTTTGCGCAGAAAAACCTCCGAAGATCACACTATGAATAGCGCCGATTCTTGCACAACCCAACACCGCATAAGCCAGTTCCGGCACCATGCCCATATAAATACAAACCCGATCACCTTTTTTTACGCCATTATTGATCAGCATCTGCGCTACCTGGCAAACTCTTTTGTGCAGGCGATTATAAGTAACGATCCTTGTTCTGTCTTCGGGATTATTAGGTTCCCAAATGATAGCAGGCTCATTGCCCAATTCTTCCAGGTGACGATCGATACAATTCTCAGTGATGTTCAGCTTTGCACCCTGGAACCATTTTACATCAGGCTCTTTGAAATTCCACTCCAGCACTTTGTCCCATTTTTTTCTCCAGTAAAAATTTTCGGCAATGGATGACCAGAATTGTTCCGGTTCATTCACACTGACACGATGAGCAACCTGGTATTCATCAATACTGCGGATCTGGTATGGATAAGACATGTGCAACTATTTTTTAAACTGAAAAATATTTTCTTTGCACTTTAAAAATAAATACATTCAGCGAAAATTGCTTCATTTTATTAGTGATGAAGTGTAAAGAAAACCGGAAGGTCATTAAAATACATTGATCATAAACTGTAATAAACATTAAGTTTATTCTTTGAGTCAATAAATTTGCAGGTATGAAAAGATATGAAAAATTATTGCAGGGTAACAAAACATGGGCTGCAGGCCAGGTATCGAAGGATCCGGGTTATTTTAAACGCCTGGCGCAGTTGCAAACGCCGGAAGTATTATGGATCGGGTGCAGTGACAGCCGGGTGCCAGCCAACCAGATCACCGATACTGAACCCGGAGAGATTTTTGTACATCGCAATATTGCCAACTTAGTTATTAATAATGATGTGAATCTTTTGAGTGTATTGGATTACGCAGTGAACCACCTGAAAGTAAAACATGTGATCGTTTGCGGTCATTATGGTTGCGGAGGAATCAAAGCTGCTATCACCAATCATGATTTTAAAGCGGTGCTGAATATGTGGCTCAGGTATATCAAAGATGTATACCGCATCCATCGCACCGAGCTTGATAAGATCAATGATCCGGAAGAAAAAGAAAATCGATTGGTTGAATTAAACGTACAGGAGCAGGTTTTCAATCTTGCAAAAACATCCATCATACAACGGGTATGGAAGAACGAACAAAGGCCCCACTTGCATGGTTGGGTATATGGACTAAAAGACGGATTACTAAAACCTGTTTTTGAAATGAGGCCCGGCACTCATATCGATTCATTGTATGAATATGATGACCTGTAAGATCCCGCCGCCTGCTGAATTTAAAAATCCGATACACAAGAAGTATTAATTTTGGTGAATGTCAATAGAGGTTAAAAATCTTCTCAAGATCTATGGAGAACAAAAAGCAGTGAATGAAATTTCTTTCAGTGCCGGCAAAGGAGAGATTGTTGGTTTTTTAGGTCCTAACGGCGCCGGCAAATCCACCACCATGAAGATCATCACAGGCTATCTGAAACAAGATGGCGGAAATGCTTTTGTTTGCGGCATGAGCGTGGGAGAAGATCCTTTGGGGGTTAAAAAGAAGATCGGTTATCTGCCAGAAGGCAACTCATTGTATTATGACATGTATGTAAAAGAATTTTTAGGCTTCATTGCAGAAATACATAGAATCGATAACAAAAAATCAGCGGTTGACAAAGCAATTGACATGGTAGGGCTGGTACCGGAATCTAAAAAAAGGATCGGCCAGCTGTCCAAAGGATACAAACAAAGAGTGGGATTGGCAGCTGCATTGATACACGATCCGGAAGTATTGATCCTGGATGAACCTACCAGCGGACTGGATCCGAACCAGATCGTAGAAATCAGAGATGTGATCAAACAACAGGGTAAAAATAAAACGGTATTATTTTCTTCGCATATCCTTCAGGAAGTGGAAGCAATCTGCGACCGGGTCATCATTATCAATAAAGGAAAATTAGTGGCAGACGATACGCTGAGCCATCTTCAGGCAGGAAATAAAAACAAACATTCGATAGTAGTGCAATTCAAAGAGCCTGTTTCAAAACTTTTTTTTGAACAACTACAACTTGCCGATGAAACAAAGGAATTATCTGCAAGTCATTTCAGGATCACCACCTCAGATCCCGAATCAGTGAGAAAGCAAATACTTGAAATAGCTTTGCAGAATAATCTCAACATCGTTTCTTTGCAGAGCGAAAATCAAAGCCTGGAAGAGATTTTCCGGACATTGACTCAGCAAACAGAACCGGTGTCCGAAATCTGATCATTAAAATATTTTTTTCTTTTTATGAGTTCCATTTCAAAGATCGTGGCAAGACAGGTGCTTGATAGTCGGGGCAATCCCACTGTCGAAGCAGATGTGATAACAAATAACGGAGTGATGGGCAGAGCCATTGTTCCCAGCGGCGCCAGCACCGGTGTGCATGAAGCGGTGGAACTTCGTGATGCTGATAAAACCAAATACGGAGGAAAAGGAGTAATAAATGCTGTAAAAAATGTTACAGACATTATCGCTCCTGCATTGCAGGGACATGATGTATCAGATCAGAAAGGAATTGATCAGCTTATGATCAACCTTGATGGCACTCCCAATAAAAGTAAATTAGGCGCCAATGCAATTCTTGCAGTAAGTATGGCTGCAGCAAAAGCAGCAGCTACAGAATCAGGGCTTCCCTTGTTCCGTTACATCGGCGGCACGGATGCTGTCACAGTTCCGGTTCCAATGATGAATATTCTTAACGGCGGCGCTCATGCGGATAATAAAATAGATTTCCAGGAATTCATGGTGATGCCGGTTGGTGCACCTTCTTTTCATGAAGCATTACGCTGGGGTGTGGAAATTTTTCATGCACTGAAATCTGTTTTAAAGAAAAAAGGATACAGCACCAATGTGGGCGATGAAGGTGGTTTTGCTCCCAATATTCAAAGCAATGAAGAAGCGATCGAGACAGTTTTAACCGCAATTGAAACTGCCGGATACAAATCAGGTTCGCAAATTGCTATCGCAATGGACCCGGCTGTAAGTGAAATGTATGACAGTGCCAGCAAAGAATATCATTTTCATAAATCAGACGGCAAGAAATTAAGCATTGAAAAAATGGTGGACTATTGGGCAAACTGGATCGATCAATACCCGATCATTTCTTTAGAAGATGGAATGGCAGAAGATGATTGGGACGGGTGGAAACTACTGACCACAAAACTTGGGAAAAAAATACAGTTAGTGGGAGATGATCTTTTTGTAACCAATGTGTCCCGCCTTCAGCGGGGAATTGATAATGGGGTAGCCAATGCGTTGCTGGTAAAAGTGAACCAGATCGGCACCATCACAGAAACCATCAATGCAGTAAGACTGGCACAGCAAAATAATTACAATACGATCATGAGTCATCGCAGCGGCGAAACCGAAGACACAACAATAGCTGACCTGGCAGTTGCATTGAATTGCGGACAGATCAAAACCGGCTCCGGCTCACGGACTGATCGTATGGCGAAATACAACCAGCTGCTTCGCATTGAAGAATTGTTGGGAAATTTGGCTGTATTTCCGGGAGGAACAATTAAATTTGGTAAATAAAAAGAAGAGATTAATAGTTTCTTCTTATATCCAACTCCGATATCATGAAATTACTGACCCATATTCCATCCTGGTTAAAAAATAAATACCTGATCTCTTTCATTGTATTTGCAGGCATTTTGCTTTTTTTCGATAAAAATGATCTTTTTACCCAACTGGCCCGCCACCATGAATTGAAAGCACTGCAACAAAATAAACAATACTACAGTTCCCAGATCGCTATCGAACGCAAAGAATTAGAGGAACTTAAGAATGACCCTGCTACCCTTGAGAAGTATGCGAGGGAAAAATACCTGATGAAACGGGACAATGAAGACCTCTTTTTGATACCCGAAAAATCTTCAAAACCAAAGAAATAGTAGTTTCATACAATATCAGGAACGAAACTGCGTTTCTATCACGGACGTTTCACTTTTTTCTGACATTTACTTATTTAAAGGACATTAATGGATTGCCTATGACAAGTTTTACACCTGAGGAACTTTTATTGTATTTATACAAAGAAACCTCTCCTGAACAAACAACAGCTATTCAGGTAGCATTAGAAAAAGATTGGTCTCTCCGTGAAAAACTGGCCGTTCTGAAAGCATCAATGGAACGATTGGATCGCATTGTTGAAATGCCCCGCACTGAAATAGTGCTGAATGTGCTGAACTATGCCCGGGAAAAATCAGCTGAAGAAGTTTAATAATTGCTGAATCCCGAAAAGACCTTGGCATCCCGACAGTAAACGTTGGGATGCCTTTTATTTTCCCGCTGAGCTTTTTCCTTCTTCCAGTATCTTGCGGCATGACCCGCAAAGAACGGTATGAATTTGTCACTGATTATTTTCAGCAATATGCGCCTGAAGCAGAAACGGAACTCATTTATGATGATCCTTATGAATTATTAGTAGCTGTTATTCTATCAGCCCAATGCACCGATAAGCGGGTGAACATGACAACCCCTGCTATATTCAAAAAATATCCTGATGTCAGATCGCTCAGCAAAACCAGTTTTGAAGAATTGTTCCCGCTTATAAAAAGCATTTCTTATCCCAACAATAAAACCAGGCACCTTATCGGAATGGCGAAAAAAGTGATGGAAGAATTCGGAGGAAAAATTCCGATGACGGTAGAAGAATTGATGAAACTGCCGGGAGTGGGAAGAAAAACCGCCAACGTTATTACTTCCGTGGTCGATCAGCAACCCAACATGGCGGTGGATACGCATGTTTTCAGAGTGAGTAAAAGGATCGGCCTGGTTTCTCAATCTGCCTCTACTCCCTTTTCCGTAGAAAAAGAGTTAGTAAAGAATTTTCCTGCATCCCTGATCCATAAAGCACATCACTGGCTCATACTTCATGGCCGCTATGTATGTGTAGCAAGAAATCCGCATTGCGATATATGCGGATTGCAGGCTGCCTGCAGGTTTTTTCAAAAAAATAATTCTCAAAAGTCAAACTCATAGTTACTGCAACAAGTACCTTTCTAATCAACTGGTTTTTAAAAGCTATCATTCCGGCGGGAAACCATCCGTCATTTACCATCATTATTTAGTAGTTTTATATTCCGATCCGCTTTCTTATGCAAAACAGACCATTCTGAAACTGAAATTTGATTGTAATGGAAACCGGATCTTATCAGTTCACCGATTCAGACATCAACAGCCTGATTTCTTTCAGGCCGCTGGTGGAAGCCTTGAAAAAAAATATTGCACAGGGAAATCCAGCCGAGCAAAAATTGTATGGGCCAGTGATCACAGCATTTGAATCACATGAAGAGCTGATGCAACCGATCGCCGATCTGTCTGTTGTCAGTCCGCATCTCGAACTTATCGGAGAACTATTATCGATACTTTTTCCTCCTACCGCCTCCGCTCATGAAAATATTTATGCTGTGACTTTCCCTTTTCAATTTAAGACGATCTATTCTTCAAAACTGTTCCATCATTTTTTTCTCAAACCCGGCAGCAACGAGATCAATATTCCCGAAGGCGAGATCGGGCGGAATCTTTATAAAGAAAAACTGAGATATGCCTGTACGCTGATATTGAAAAAATTTTGCGGATACAGCAGCCCGGATTCCACCCGCTCCATTTATCCTTCCGTAGATACTCATAGCGGTCTTACAAAATTTTTCGAATTGAAAATTGATACCCGGTTCATTACGATTACGTGCAAAGATGAAAAACCTAAACTGCCGGAAAACCTGGTATGCAGGCAAACAAATCGCATCAAGACGATTGATGAACTGATCAACGACATCCCGCTGGATAGGTTCGTTTTCGAAGGAATTGCTCTTTTGCAGGTCAATGATGTTACAGAAGAAGAAGTTATTTCCCAGATCAAAAACAGCCTCATCAACATCAACGCCTTTTCTGATGCTACCGTTTACAATGAACTGGAAAAACATATTCAAAGCCTCATCGGGTTGAAAGATGTCCGCATCGGCATCACTCCCTTTTTTAAAGTAAACGGGCATTATGTGTATTCGGAATTGCACAACAGCAATAGTCACCTGTTCAAACATTTTCACAGTATTGCTGATAAAGACGAGATCAGCGATTGCTGCAAACTGTTGTTCCGGGACAGCGATCAACCTGTATTATTTGAAACACTGAATGAAAAGCTCCTCTCCGAAGTGGAATACCTGCAGTATTACTACCTGGAGAACGGACGCAGCCTGATCATTTGCCCGTTAAAACAACACTCGGAATTACTCGGTATCCTTGAGATCGTTTCAGAAATTCCCGGAAAACTGAAACATGCACATGTCAAAAAAATTGAATCGGCTATTCACTTTTTTACACTGGCACTGGAAAAAAGTATGGAGAGCCTGGACAACCAGATAGATAAAGTGATCAAAGAACAATTTACCGCCGTACAACCTTCGGTGGAATGGAAATTCACAGAAGTTGCTTTGAATTATATTGTAAATCGACAACGCAACGATGAAGTTAAAATGGAGCGGATCTGTTTTCCGGATGTATACCCTCTTTACGGCGCCATTGATGTTCGTAATTCATCCACCGAACGTTCCCGTTCTATTCAACAGGATACAGTGGAACAACTGGAAATGGCCCGCAACGTGGTAAAAAAAGCCCAGGCTGATATGCCATTCCCTTTATTGCAGGAGATCGAATTTAAAATTGATAAATTCATTGCTTCGGCTACTGATGTGCTGCTGTCAGACGAAGAAGTCGGCATTCACGATTTCCTGCAGGGTCAGGTAGTTTCCATTTTTAATCATTTGCAAAATTCGCAACCTTCTATTGCCAAAGAAGTGGGACAATATTTTGCAGCACTGGATCCGCAGCTCAATATGATCTATCACCACCGCAAAGAATATGAACAAAGTATTTCCAGGATCAATGATACGCTGGCACGTTTCATTGACAAAGAACAGGCAGCCGCACAAAAAGTTTTTCCTCATTATTTTGAACGTTACGTAACCGACGGCATTGAATTCAATATTTACATGGGTCAATCCATTACTCCGAAGAAAAAATTCGATGAGATCTATTTGCGCAATATGAGAATGTGGCAATTGACTGTTTTAGCAAAAGCTGCAAAAGTCACACAGCACCTGGAACAACATTTAAGTCACCCGTTAAAAACTACACAACTAATATTGGCCCATAGCGTACCTCTTACTATCAGCTTCCGGACGGAAGAAAAGAAGTTTGATGTGGATGGAGCATACAATGTCCGCTATGAGATCGTTAAAAAAAGAATTGATAAGGTTCGCATTAAAGAAACGAATGAACGATTGACGCAACCCGGAAAAGTAGCGATCGTGTATTCACAAGCCAAAGAAGCTACCGAATACATGGAGTATATTGAATTTTTACAAAACCAGCATCTCTTAAAACCCGGAGTGGAACAATGGGATCTTGAAGAATTACAAGGCGTAGTAGGATTAAAAGCGTTACGGGTGGAAGTAAACCTGGAACATGAACCTAAGCATGAGGGAAATGTGGAACTCTCGAATATTACTACACAACAATTGATCGGGAAATAGTTTTTTTATTACCGCTGTTAATAGACCGCCTCGATTTATCGGGAGAAGGAAATTTTTCTTCTACTATAGAATGCTTCGTCTCCCGATCCCGATAACTATCGTAATGGGATCCTCGCAAAGACTATGAAATAAAAAAAGATGCCCCGCAAAAGCGAGGCATCTGTAACCCTTAACTCTACGAAACCTTTTTGAATTATTTATGCTGCATCTAACTGAACATTGAGGGAAGTGGATTGGCCTAATTTGATCTCCACGTTATCAATCGTTTTATCTGCAAATCCTGATTTGGAAAATTTGATGTTGAATGTTCCGGGTATAGGAATTTTTACTTTGTAAGCTCCAGAGCCGTCTGATGTGGCTGAGTATGATTGACCAACCACCTGCACTGTTACACCGCTGATCGTTGTTTCGGTTCCGGTTTGTGTGATAATCCCTCCTGCCTGTGTTGTAGACGTACCTGCATCGAGAATAATCCTGTTATTTAAATAGGTAGTGTAAAATTCCGGATCGGATGTTTTGAATTGTAAGGCGATTTTATCCATCTGCTTTTTTAAAATATCATCACCATCTTTAAAAAGATTTTTGATCGTGGTTTTATAAGTAGCTCGCTGCGAGACAGCATTGCGTGGAGCGGAAACACTAAGTGAATATTGCCCGATAGCGGTGTTTAAATCTGTAAGTGTGGCGGCCGTGATGTTGTAAGCTGCAAGGTTGGCAATATTATCATTGGCTGCCTGTGAAATATCCGCACAGGTAGGGCTGAGCAATTCATCTTTAAGGCGTAATAATTCATTGAGAGAATAGTTGACCCGCTCTTTCAACGTATTATTATTGGTGCTGACAGCATAAGCGTAAACAGCAGCAGCGACATTGGCTGTTTTTTCAGCTACTGAGTTTCGCAATTGCGTTTTATCCATCGCAACGCCGGTGATATTTTGCGATTCAAACTGGGCCGCTTCGAGGATACTGCTGAAAATATCCTGAAAGTCATTGAATGCTGTTTGAAAGGCAGGAACTGTGGCGACAGTTGCTGAATTTGCTCCGCAGTAAGTAACTACTGCGTTGTACATGTTAAGCTTGGATTCTTGTCTACTTGTCATAACATTAAATTTTAAAGGTTAAGAGATATTTGATTGATTGGTTTCTCTGTTTGACATATAAATAAGGCCTCTGTAGATGCCTTTTGCTTGACTGTAACATGTCATTGTTTCAGTGTAAGAGGCGATTGTTTGACTGCAAGACCTCTTTGTTTGACTGTAAGAGGCGATTGCCTGGCTGCACGACCTCATTGTTTGACTGTAAG
>DASZPW010000163.1:0-6449 GCA_035550155.1 Chitinophagaceae bacterium
TTAAGATCATCACAGGTAGCTCTTTCCGTTGCAGAAGCTCTTTGCCCAAAATATATAATATACTTTTTTACCGGCTGTGAAAAAGAAGTCAGGCTAAAGAACAGGAAAAAACATAAGCTAACAAAAGAACGAGTAACATCCATTCTCCAAAACAGAAATAAATATTTTCCTGAAAAAAACATTGCTTCTTTTCTCAAATATCAACGTTCGCAACTACAATTGTAAATATCTTTTCTCTTTGATATTCAACAGAGGGAATGTTTATCTGGAAAGTGATCAGACCTCAGGTTTGTATTCAAACAAAACGTTTCCATCCACATCATGATGCGTGAAAATAATTTCCGGATTGCCATTGGTATGAACAATATTCACTTCAAGGTATCCGCCCACGATATTCAGGTATAAATGCTCCGGTCTCCTGTCATTAGGATCCCAGCCGCTGGCATGGGCATCGCTTACAGGACCGCATCCAAATTCAAGCAAACCGGTTTCAGGATCTTTCGAAGCATATTGCCAATGGCGATCGCCATTCACTACATACATTTTTTGCTCTTCAACAAACTTTCGGATCATTTCTCCTTCGTGATAAAATCCTTCGTTTGCATAGTTATCATTTTTCTTAGGTCGATCAGGTCCAACTAGCGGGAACTGACTGACCAATACTTTAAAAGTTGCATCGGATTCCTGTACTGATCTTTTAAACCATTCTATTTGTTCTTTTCCCCAAATGGTTTTATCAGGCCCATCGGGCATATTATTCGGGCTTCTGAAATCAAGGCCTTCGGGCATCCATATATGCAAATTTTTTCCCCAGCGAAAAGTGCGGAAAGTTTTTTCTCCCATTGGCACATTGTCGAGAAACAATTGTTGCCCTTGTTTAAAAGTGAAATCGCCCATGAATTTCGTTTCCATTGTCGGCCAGCAATCATTCATCCATGTATCATGATCGTCTTTCATGAAATAGCTTGGAACTCTTTTATGAAATTCCACAAGAGTTGGGAAACTGTACACTCTCTGCCAATGCCAACGGGCCAGCGGCAAGGTTTTTCCTTCCCGATCATAATAAACAATATCACCAGTGTGACAAAGAAAATCCGGCTGCTGCTTAAGCATAGCTTCATAGATCCTGAATCCTTTACTTCCATAATCCCGATCATGATATTCCTGGCAGGTGATCACCATGAATTTGATATCCTCATGTTGATCGGCAGGTGGCGCTGTCTTAAAACTTCCTTCAGTAACAGCTGAAATCGCTGAACTGCCTGTCGCTCTTGCTTCCACTTTCACTTCATAGTTTTTCCCCGGTAACAGCTCCGATAAAACGAACTGGCATGTAGCATCGTTATCCGGAGTCACAGTTTTCCATGCAGATTCATTCCATTTACTACTCACACCCGTTCTCCAAAGTACCCGAACTTCTCCGGCTGCAGCAGGCACTGCTCCCGGAAGTGTATTCACATCTGCGCCCTTGGGAAAAATAACTTTGGGCTCCCGGTTCGGACGACTGTCTTTGTTTTTTGTAGGTTCATACTCTCCTGTTTCAAGGTTTTTATATATGACGGTGATCGTTGGCTTATCATCACTTACACGAACCGCATTTTTTGTCAACCGTACCCAAATGATGGCCTGGTTAGAACTCACTTCCCCGATCTTGATACCTGTAGCCATGAAAGGTCCCGATCCCGTTGCTTCCGTATCCAACGGAAAGAGATCGCTCTTGTTCTTCAGACCAATGGCAACTGCCGCTGAACCAATTGAAAGATCCCTGATAAATTTTCTCCTGTTTGACATGACAACCGTTTTAAGTGTACAAACTTTATTTCCAATAAATTCTTGTTTGAATATTACTGTCCCATTTTCTGAACCAAATTTTTATCAACATCTAAATTTTCATTGCTGACATTGTTTAATATAAACTGCTTGTCTTTATCATTTTCTTTAACGATGCACTTTGTCATATTCAATCCATTCACATCATCAAAAACATAAGCAGGCCGGTAATCTTTATCTTTTGCAATAACCGTCACATTCTTTAATGTCAATCCTTCTACATGACGCACATAAAATCCCCAGGCAGGTAACTCCCCAAACATGGAAAATTCAGGATACTGGTTTTCCACCTCCGGAACATCTTTCAAACGAAAAAGAGGAAGAATAGCTAAACCATCGTTACCTTTCCCAGGATAGATGATCTGAATATTTTCCAATGTTACATTCTGCACCGGGTGCCCGGGGATGCCAACAATGGAAGAAGGAAAAATATTATGGAAAAAAGCAAGATCAGGTCCACGCAGGTCATATTTTTCATCAGGGCGGCCAAACGGGACTTCTACTTTTACATTTCTGATCACAATATTCTTTAGCGTACCTACATGTTCATCTTTATTACGATGCCCCAGGCGAATAAAAATGGCATTGCCGGTATTGATTGCTGTTATTCCATCCACCAAAATATTTTCCAACATTCCTCCATCTACTGATTCAATTGCAATAGCCGAACGGAATGTATCAAATACTTTAATGTCTTTGATCACTACATTTCTGAATCCTCCGGTTGAAGCCGTTCCGAATTTTACAGCGCTGGCGCTGGAACGAACCGTACAGTTAGCAACGTAAATGCTATCGTTATAAAAACCGCCGCCATCTGATTTCAGGCAAATGCCATCATCAGCAGCATTGACAAAACTGTTGGTGATACGAACTTTTGAACAGTCCACCACATCGATACCATCATTGTTCCAGTAGGCATCACTTTCCACACGAATATGATCGAGAGTAAGATTTTTACAACGTTCATACGTTTGGACCCAACCGCAGGCATTCTTAATAGTAATTCCCGTGATGGATAAATTACTGCAGTTAGTAAACTTAAAATCACCGGGCCTTGCTTCGGGTCTTTTTCTCCTGAGATTATAGTGAGCAGTGTCTAATTTACCGGCATAAAACAAGCTGTCCATAATCAGCGCCAGCCTGCGGCCTTGCCCGTCAATAGTGCCGCTACCGGTAATGCTGACATTGATTTGATCTGTTGCACCAATTAATGCACCAATACGATTACCTTTTGCTTCAACATGTTTTTTGTCTAAAATATCTTTTACATAAGGATAATCGTACGGATCAATACTGCCGAGTAATACTGCTTTCGGACTTAGATATAAATTCACTCCTGATTTTAAAACAAGTGTCCCTGTTAAAAAATTTCCATCAGGGACAACCAATTGTCCGCCTCCGTCACTACTCACTTTATCAATTGCTTTCTGAATACTTTCTGTATTCAAAGTTTTTCCATCGCCTTTGGCGCCAAAGTCAACAATATTATATTTCTTAGTTTGCTCAAACGCCGGAATACTTAAATAACCTGCGAGGATCAATAAAAATGTCTTCTTCATTTGTTAGTTTTTATTTTGAATGTTGGAAAAAGTCTTTTTAAAAATTATTTCGTTCGTTTCCGGATACTATCCATGACACGGCTCAATTCTTCTACCCGCTTCGGATCATCCAGATACAAATTTTTTGTTTCAGATGGATCTGACCTGATATTATATAATTGTCCTTTTGCTTCTCCGGGTTTCGCTTCTTCAGTAACTGGTTTACTGAAACCTCCCGAACCAAGCCCTTCGATCAATTTCCAATCGCCCTGCCGCACTGCAAATAATCCATGTGATGATTCATTGATGATCGTTCTTTGAGCGGACAACGAATCCGATCGTTGCAACAATACAGGTAAAATACTGTAACTGTCCAATGCTGATTTAGTTTGTGGATCACCACCAACCAACTCGGCGCAGGTTGCTGTTAAGTTAGCAAGTGTGGTAGTGATATTGCTGACAGTATTTTGTTTGATATGTCCCGGCCAGCGAACAATGAAAGGAACACGATGCCCTCCTTCCCATGCATCGGCTTTCATGCCTCTGAAAATATAAGCCGAATGATGATTGTACTTCTCTACATATTGCGGACGCCAGTAAGGGCCATTGTCACTTGTAAATATCACAATAGTGTTTGAAGCTTTACCGCTTTCTTCAATTGCATCCAAAACTTTTTTTACCATAGCATCTACTTCCATTACATAATCACCATAAGCTCCGGCTTTTGATTTGCCGACAAATTCTTTTGACGGTAACCACGGCGTATGTGGTGACGGCATGGCGAAATAGAGAAAATATGGTTTCGTACTTTTTGATTGCTGCTTGATATAATCAACTGCTTTATCGGTAAAGTGTGGCAATACATTATTGAAATCAAAATCGGGTGACATCAAACCAGGTCGCCAGAATGCGCCGGTGGCATAATTCGGACTGTCCTTTGGATTTAACTCATTCCCTTTTGTAGTGCTTGACAAGGGCGATGTCAATGTATCATTTTGCAAATAACAATACGGTTCCATATCCAGTGACGCCGGTAATATATAGGAGTAATCAAATCCATGTGTCAGCGGGCCATCGGTGGGTGGTTTGGAAAAATCAATATCATCGGGTTTCATATCTCTCACCATTCTTGTTCCTTCCGGATCATTTTGTGGAATTTGCAAAGCAGATTCATGCCCGGGTTTTACCACCCACCCTAATCCCAAATGCCATTTGCCAATAGCAGCAGTAGTGTAATTATGATTTTTCAACAACGAAGCAACAGTTGGCTGATCCGGCTCGATCAATGGCTGACCATATCCTGATAAAACTCCTTCAGGCAACCTGCTTCTCCAGCAATAATCGCCGGTAAGGATTCCATATCGTGATGGCGTACAAACAGAGGACGGCGCATGTACATCAGTAAATCGCATGCTTTCCATTGCAAAAGAATCAATATTAGGTGTGTTGATCTTTGATCCGGAATTGTAAATGGAAACATCGCCGTATCCCAGGTCATCAGCAAGAATGTAAACAATGTTTGGTGCATCAGCCTGAGATGTTTCTGAACTGCTCTTTTGTTTTTTTGAATGGCATCCAGATGCAATAACAATCGCCAACAACAAATAAAAATTCCTTTTCATTGCATATACGTTTTTATTGAAAAAAATGAATCATCAAAGGAGCGTTTCATTTCCCTAATCGCCATCATCCGAACTTTTATTTTTAAGTAAGTAATGTTGTAAAAAGTTTTCATACAGGCTATCAGGCAATTTGAGCAGGTCATTGGTATTGCTCATGTACTGCCTGATCTTTTCTATGAGGTTTTTCGTTGTAGTCTCGTATTTCGGATCAGTAACAAGGTTCACTTTTTCTTCCGGATCTGCTATCACATTATACAATTCCAGGAATACCTCGTCTTTAAAAGTATCTATAATGAGTTTATAATCTCCGTCCACAACGCACCGCTGGTTGTTTCCATATCCGCCATTGCCATCATATTGAATAAAAATTGCTGTGCGCTGCTGCTTTCCTCCTTTTACTATCGGCATCAATGATTCACCATCTGTTTTATCATTGGCATTAATATCAAGATAATCCATCAATGTTGGCCATACATCGATCAGGCTGACGAGATCATTTGTTTCTTTAAATGCCGGTTTGAAATCAGACGGGAATTTTATAATAAGCGGTACACGGGATGACTCCTCGTACATACACATCTTTTGCCATAACGAATGACTGCCGAGCATTTCACCATGGTCAGCTGTAAAAATGATCAAAGCTTTGTCATACATGCCGGCACTCTTCAAAGCACCGATCACTTTACCAATTTCATCATCCACAAGGCTGACCAATCCAAAATATTTAGGCCACACTTCTGTCCATTGCTCTCTTGAATAACGTGTGCCGATAAATCCTGTAAGATTATATAATTGCAATGAGGATTGACCGGGATACCATTTCCCCACATTATCAGGTATTGTCAGATCGCTTGTCTTGAATTTGCTGAAATAAGGCTCGGGGATACTATACGGTGGATGCGGCGACAAGAACATAAGATTTAACAGCAAGGGCTGATCGCCTTTATAATTCTTTATGACATCTACAGCCTTTTCTGCATAATATTCATCGTCGAAATATTTCAATCCCGGTTTGTATTCTTCAAACCCCGGAGTTGAATATTTTTTCATGTTCGTAAATTTTCCGGAAGTGAGCTCAGGTAACATAGCTTTTAATTGAGGGCCGCCCGGTGCTTTGATGTTTAACGACTTCAACCATTGCTTGTAAGTTTGATCTGTGATCCATTTTGTTTTCGACTTTGGATCTTTATCAATTTTATCCTGCGTAATAAAATGTTGCTTACCTACATGCCAGCTATTCCAATTGTTCGCCATGACCTCGTACAAATTAGGTGTACCTGATCTTACTTCTTTGAAGTGATCATCTTCCGGTTGCCAGCCGTTGATCAATGAACCATTATTATTAGGATATCTTCCTGTAAAAAATGAAGCCCGTGACGGAACACAGATAGGACTGGCGCAATACGTTCTGTTAAATGAAATACCATCATTCTTTAATTGGTCGATGTTTGGTGTAAAT
>DASZPW010000164.1:0-2026 GCA_035550155.1 Chitinophagaceae bacterium
GCTGCCGATTCGATCACCGTGAATGTTGACCATCCAAACTGAAAAGCAAAAAATTTATTGTAGATCTTTTTATAGTAAGCATAATCGCCGCCGGTGTCGGCGAGTAATCCTGCAACCTCGGCATATGTAAGCGCTCCAAACAAACTGATAATGCCGCCCAGCACCCAGGCAATCAAGACCCAGCCTGATGCATGAAGCTGGCCGGCCATCGGCGCCACTTTTTTATAAACACCGGAACCGATGATATTGGCTACAGCAAAAACAATTACAAAGCGAAGCCCAAGAGTTTTTTTGAGTTGAATGGATGATGCCATGAGGCTATTGGGTCAAAAATTTTAACGCTCATCTGCACTCGGTCCATACATTCCGGGCACCGGCACTTCAAGCAGGCGCAGATATACTGAAAGCTGGCCGCGATGATGGACCAAATGATTGAATGCCCATCCGCGAATAGCTACTTTTTTGGGCATTACTGAAATTACATGCTCCCCTCTTCGTATGGTCCAGGTCTTATTAAAATCGTCATCACCCATAGCGGAAAGATCCTTTTCAGCATTATTTAAATTGGTATGAAAAATTTCAAGCAATTCATCAGGGGAAGCAGCAGTTCGTGGATTAAGATTGTAGTTTTTCATAAAATCGAAATCGTCAATATGAATAATGTCGGAAACCCAATGCAGGTTTTCTGCCACATGCGTAGCCAGGCGTCCTAACGTCATAGATTTCCCATGAGGTTTCCAGTCAGCTTTGTCCATCGGAACTTTTTCAAGCATTTTTTGAGTCATGCCTGCTTCATGTTTCATTTCTGCGATAAATGCATCTTTGATTGCCATAGTTTTTAGTTTTAATCTAAAAGTTTATTTTCAATTCCGTGTACTACTTCTTCAGGATGTTGCAATTGGTAAACCGGATCTTTCTTTCGTAATATACGCAGCAACTGTATTATCGCTGTTACTGCAAAAATGCCCCCGATGACCCAACTCAAAATGTTTTGATTGGCATTCAGTTTATCCACCATTAATTGCCCACCGAAAATAAATACACAATTTCCGGCAAAGGTACCCAGCCCTATTCCCAAAATATAAGAATTATAATGGCTTTGTTTCGGTAATAATATTTTTTTTGTAAACAATACAGTGCTCCATCCAAACCAGAAAGGAATCTGCACCGGGTTGACAGCACACATCAAGGCTCCTAAAACAAATTTGGGCAAGGTACTGCTCAATACAATATTTTTCCCGGTCTTGGGATGTAATGCTGCATAAAAACTTGATATGGCCAGCGCTAAAACAATAAATAAAGTAACCCATTCCAGTATCCGTAAAATTTTTTCCTGCTTACGGATCCAATCGATAGCTACTAAAGAAACCCGTACATAAACGATTTCTACCAGTAACGACCCGACTGAAAAAAGCATTGCCTCGCTGATACCGTCCGAAATGGAGATCTGCATCGCAGCCACATTCAATGTACCCAGGGGAAGCGAGCCAAGAAAACTCACCACCATCCCTGTAAAAAATATTCGGGCTATCGGAGGCATATCGGACGAAAATACGAAATAAGAGCATTGAAAGCAGAGTGCGCCGTTACAATGAAATGCTAAGTCACCACTACAAGTTCCTGTACTTTTTTTACATCAGGTATCAGTATCTTTTTCCGGCTTATTTTGATCAAACCTTCTTGTTCCAATTGATTAATAAAAGTAGTGACGGTCTGACGGGAACTTCCGATCAGTTTTCCAATATCATCATGTGTCAGAAAATTTTCTATCATCCATGATGCGGTACTGCCATCATAGCCATCCATGATAGCAAGGTGATAAAAAAATGCCAGCAGGCGGGAACGGACGTCTTTGTTCAGCATGGTTATCAAACGAAATTCAGCCCGGCGCAATTTTTCACCGACTTGTTTACTGTATTTAATGGCAAGGTCCGGGCGCTTCTTCAGCAATTGCTCAAAATCCTCAATAGAAAAAGAACAAAGGCTCACATCTCTTTTATATGCTTTGGCAAATTCCCCATTCAGA
>DASZPW010000165.1:0-3198 GCA_035550155.1 Chitinophagaceae bacterium
TTTCTTTTTGTGATTGGAGTGAAAAAATATTTCTGAAAGACATTCAAAAACTTATCCGGAAAAATATCCCCGCAATTAAAGATCATCCTTTCGATATTGCTTCTATTCATCCTTCTGTGCAGCCGGCAACAACGGGCACAGGAAGTAGCATGGGTTTCAGAAGTGCGGGCAGAAGCAGGCGTTATGGTAAAGCTTTTTCTCAACGGGCAATGTAAGAAATGATCTGATACATCAATGTCATTTTCCGGTACGGATCAGAAGGATCAAGCAGTTGTTTATTTCCGGGGACTGGAAGTGAAAATCTATCATTTCATCTTCCGGCGAAAAACCTGCTCCTGGTATCTGCAATAAAATAAATCCTGCATCTGGATTTTCTTTTTTAAATTTAGTATCACGTTCCTTCTTCCAAAATCTTTTATTATGAGAAAAGTTTGCTCTTTAGTAGTGCTGGCAAATATTTTATTTTGTTTTTCTTTACATGCACAAAAAATAAAATTAGGTATTAATGCAGGTGTCAGCATTCCGGAATTAAAAAGCAACAACAGTAACGAACTCAGCCAGGGATATAAATCCCGGCTGGCGTCGGTATTCGGTGCTTTTGCCGATTTCAATATTGATAAAAATTTTTCCATAAAAACTTTTATTAATTATGCCGGCCAGGGAGGCAAGAGAACCGGCATGCAGCCTGTTACTGATATTCCACCGGCACTTGGTTCTATGTTACCTCCCGGTACATTGCTTTATGCAGATTTTAAAAACATTTCGGTATTAAACTATCTTGAAATTCCAATTATGGCAAAATGGGAATGGGGTAATAGCTGGAGATATTATGTAAACGTCGGGCCTTATGTAGGATTTCTTTTAACTGCCAAACAAAAAACCAGCGGTAACAGCCAATTATATTTCGACAGCGGCGGGACACAACCTGTAGAAATTTCCGGGCAACCTTTGCCGCCTCAGCCTTTTGATGCCACTACTGATGTGAAGTCAAGTTTGAAAAAAGCAAACTTTGGGATTACCGGTGGAGCCGGTATCAGTAAAAACATGGGTAAAAGCGGTGATCTCATTTTGGATGTAAGAGCGGCTGACGGATTAACCACCATTCAAAAGGATACACAGAATGATGGTAAAAACCATACCGGCGGATTGTTCATCACATTGGGGTATGCGTTCTCATTGAAGTAGCGGAGAATTGATTCTATTCATCGTTGAAAAAACAATTGGTGATCCATAAATTAGTAAACAAGCCGTTGAAGAATGATTTCAATGGCTTTTAATTTAAAATCTGTTTTGTTGCCCTGTTAAATTGTTTATCTTTTGAATGAATTAACTGCTATTTAAGTTCGGATCTATATTGACCAAAATGAGAAACTGCTTTTTAATTGCAATCTTACTTGTTTGCTGTCCCGCAGCATTTTCTCAAAACAATTCTTCTAATAACTCCTTGCAGCAAGCCGCTGGCAGGAGTAATACGTATGCAATAGTCGTCGGTATTTCCAAGTATGAAAGTACCGGGATCACACAATTGGAATATGCCGACCGTGATGCAAAAGTATTTGCATCTTATCTGGAATCAAAAGCAGGTGGTTCGGTGCCGCCGGAAAACATTCGCTTATTGACTAATGAGAGTGCAACCTTCGCTGCTGTGTACGATGCAATGAGTTGGTTAATGGAAACCTGCCAGGAAGGTGACATGGTCTATTTTTATTTTTCGGGACATGGTGATATGGAGAATAACACCATCTATAAACTTGGGTTCCTGCTCACTTATAATACTCCACGATTTAATTACCTCAACAATGCAGTGCGATTGGAAGACCTGAACAATTTTGCAAACACTTTATCCGTACAGAAACAGGCAAGAGTAGTGTTGATCACCGATGCCTGTCACTCCGGAAATTTAGCAGGCAATGAATTCAGAGGAAGTATGTTGGTCGGCGATCAATTGAGAACAGTGCAGGGAAACGAAGTTCGTATCACTTCCTGCGGCCCCAACCAACTTTCCAACGAAGATGAAGGTTGGGGCGGCGGCAGAGGCGTTTTTTCTTATTATCTCGTTAATGGAATGATCGGGCTTGCAGATAACATGAATAAAGGAATTGTTACTGTAAAAGAGATAGGAGGTTATCTTGACTCTTCTCTTTCAAAAGATATTTTATTAGCTCAAAAAGATCAGAAGCAGACCCCTGTTATTAATGGGCCGGATAATTTCAGGCTGGCGACAGTAAATAAAATTTCCCTGGACTCTTTAAGACAAAGATTCTCTTCAGGAAGTATATCGCAGAACAGCCGGGCGACGATTTTTCTGAAACCATTACCTGTACAACCGCTGGGTTATTTCTTTAATCTCATCGGCAAAAAGAATATTGAGGAATTGGTTGATTTTAATAAACTGGACCAATTGCCTAAAGAAGATGTCCCGTCGACATTTATAAAAATGCTGGTAGATACTCTTCAGAGGGAATCCACCTCAGGATTGCCAGACAGCCTGAAAGTGAAAGTTGACCTTAATAGGATCGATCAACTCGAAAAGTCATTTCAGCAAAATCCGGATGCATTAAAACGGTTCAATGATAAACTTGTCGTTACGCTGAGCGATCGTGGGCAGGAGATCATTAATTTATATCTGAATGGTGATGCGGCAGAATTGGAAAGAAGACAATATTATAATGTTAATAGCAGCGGGTATGACATTTATCCAAAGATGTTTTCGGTCGCATTAAAGTTAGCCGATCCGCAAAGTCAGTTGTATCATATTCTGCAGGTAAAGCTTCATTATTTTGCCGGCGTTGCGGCAAGATTAAAGATGCCAACGCTTGAAGATCCGAAACCATTATTAGACCTCGCAATGGCAGAACAAGAAAAAGCATTTCAGTTAGAAGAGAATGCAGCTTATATTCAGAATGAACTGGGGATTTTACATGAATTCAAAAAAGATTATGCAGCCGCAGAAAAATATTTTTTTCGTGCTACCCAGATTGCGCCAACATGGGCAATACCATGGGCCAATATGTGTGGGCTTTATGCTCTTGAAAAGAAATTTGACAAAGGTCTCGAAGCCGGACATATAGCCGATAGTTTGCAGCCCGGACTTGCAACCACAAGTGTAAATCTTGGTATGGTAAATGAGACGTCCGGAAACTTATTGTTTGCTGAAGAAGATTACAGGAAAAGTATTGATATCAATTCACGTCCTTA
>DASZPW010000166.1:0-15493 GCA_035550155.1 Chitinophagaceae bacterium
AAATAAATATAATTTATCTATTAAGAGTTCTTGTTATCTACCTAAACTGTATCGCTTTCACCGGTTGTATTCTTCTTACAATAAAAGAAGGTATCATCAATATCAAAAAACTGATCACTAAAGTGCCGGCGCAAATAAGGCCAACCTGCCACCAAACGATCTTTACTGCGGCAGTACTGAGATAATAAGCTTCTTCTTTTAATTTGATAAAACCTGTTGCTTCCTGCAGGTAAAGTAACCCTAATGCAAGCGCAGTGCCGATCAAAATACCGGTAATGGTAATGATAATGGAATGACGAAGGAATATTTTCTGAACGGTCCAGTCTGTTGCGCCCAGTGATTTTAAAATGCCGATCATCCGTATCCGCTCCAACACTAAAATGATCAGGCAGGTGATGAGATTGATAACAGCCACAATGATCATAAAACCGATCAGGACGTTACGTGTAGTGTCCTGCATTTTCAGCCAGTCAAAAATATTGGGTGAAATATCTTTGACACTTTTGGTGTCCCATGTTGCCGGGAATTTATCCATGCTGTAAATTTCATCAGCCACTTTATCGATCTGCGTATAATCTTTTATAAATATTTCGTACCCGCCTATGTCAGAGGGGTTCCAGTCATTGAGCCGCTGAATGAGTTTGATATCGCCTATGGCAAATACTTTGTCGTATTCTTCGATCCCGGTTTTGTAAATACCGGCGATGGTGAGTCTATCGGGCCGTAATGTCCCGTCGGGCCGGATGAAATAAATGAATATTCTGTCATTGGCATTTACTTTTAATTGCGAAGCAGTGTATGATGAAATAAGTATCTCACGACTATACGTGGAATCGTTGAATCGGAGGAATCTTCCTTCCTGCATGAAATCTTTCAGGTGATTCGAATCATATGCCGGGTCAAAACCTTTCAGCAAAACGCCTTCGATCTCATCTTTTGTTTTCAATATAGCATACTTGGTGGCAAATGGATGAATGCTTACTACCTGTGGATTTTTTTTGATCGCCATTACCAGCGAATCATTTTTGGTAATAGGACTTTCTTCGGCGATCACAGCTTTGTCAGGTTGTTTTTCCTGGATGCGGATGTGTCCCCAAAAGCTGAATATTTTTTGCGCCACTTTTTCCTGGAAACCGTTGGCAAGCGCCAATGTAACTACCATCACCATCACGCTGATGACCGTAGCCACAATGGATAACCGGATGATGAACCGGGAAAAAGATCGTTGCTGATTGAATGCAATTCGATTCGCTATAAAGCTTGCAACCTTCAAATTCTTTAATTTGTCTTTTCAAAAATAAGCTGGTAAAAAGATTTATCCGCTTTTTCCATCATTTTTCACAATATTGTGCAGTAATTCTTTTCTACAATAAATGAAAAAATTCACCCTTTTCCTGTTGCTGATGCAAACATCAGCAGTATTTGCCCAAATACCGGATCATATTTATAAACCCAATATCCGTTCTGTAAAATTATTCCGATCCGGAGATATCTACAGTTACCCGATTTTAAAATTGAACAGTACCGATCAGTTGGATTTGTTTTTCGATGACCTGGATGCCGACGTAAAAAATTATTATTACACGTACGAATTATGCAATGCAGACTGGACGCCGGCAAATCTTCAGCCTTTTGATTATATCCGCGGCTTTCAGACCACACGGATCAATACCTATCGTTCTTCTTCCATTGCTTTTACCCGATACACCAATTACCAGGCCGTGATTCCTGACAGGAATTGTGTACCTACACATTCAGGGAATTATTTACTGAAAGTATTTCTCAACAGCGACACCTCTCAATTGGTTTTCACCAAACGTTTTTTGATTGTTGACAACAAAGCATCTATTGCAGCGCAGGTGCTGCAGCCGATGGGCGGTCAATTATATCGTACGCATCAGCGGGTGCAGGTAGGAGTGACCACTAATCCGCAGATCAATGTTTTTAATCCCCAGGACCTCAAAGTAGTGATCCTTCAAAACAATGTTTGGCCCACCGCTTTGTATAACACACATCCTTCAATTTTCAGAGGAAATTATTTCGAATACAATGACGATGCTAATACCACATTTGAAGCCGGCAAAGAATGGCGATGGATCGATCTGCGCAGTTATCGCCTGATGAGCGACCGCATGCAGCGGCTGGTTCCTGATTCCAACCACCAGGTTTATGTGTCTGTTAAGCCGGATGGTGAGCGAAGGTTTCAGTCTTATATTTTTTACCGTGACCTCGATGGAATTTATACAATTGAAACTACTGATAATGTAAATCCGTACTGGCAATCGGATTATGCTCATGTTACGTTCACATACGTACCTCCGGGCAATCGGGCTTATGAAGGCAAAAGCGTTTATCTTTTTGGAGAACTAACCAATTATTCACAGGACGAAACTTCAAAAATGGATTTTGATCCGGATAAAGGGGTGTATCAAAAAACACTTTTTTTGAAGGAAGGGTATTACAATTATTCATATGTAACGTTAACGGATAAAAGATCCGAAGGAGAAACATATGCTTTTGAAAATACCGAGGGAAATTATTCCGGAACAGAAAATAATTACACAGTACTTGTTTACTTTCGGCCCTTTGGCGCCCGTGCCGACGAATTGATCGGGTATGCAAGCCTCAACTCTTTACCTTCCGGATTATGATGATAGTTTACCGATCTCTGCCTCGCATCTTTGTGTTATATTTGCAGCGGCAGGTCTTACACGACCAGCTCCTGCTGAACCTCCCCAGGGCCGGAAGGCAGCAAGGATAAGTGGTTGTAGCGGTGCGATGTGAGTAGCCTGCCTTTTTTTATTTAAGATTGCGGATGTAATATTTAATATTTTTCTTCGGATCTTAAATTTTTTTTATGGATGCAGTTGAGCTTCAAAAAAGATTGAAAGAATTCGCATATAGAATCATACCTCTTTGCGAGGCATTGCCCGGAAAGAAAATTTCTAAAATCATCGAAGATCAATTATTGCGTTCTGCTTTTTCTGCAGCAGCTAATTATCGGGCTGCCTGTAAAGCTCAATCAATAAAAGCTTTTAAATCGAAGCTGAGTATAGCATTTGAAGAAATAGATGAATCTCTGTTTTGGCAGGAAGTTATTGCTGATCTTGAATTGGTTGGCAAACAAAAGTTAACTTTGCTGTTAAGAGAAGCAGATGAATTATCAAGAATCCTGGCTTCTTCGAGAAAAACAATAGAAAAGAAAATAGGTAAATTAAATAAATATTCAATTTTAAATTTTAAATATAAAATAATCTCATGAAGTTTTTTATCGACACTGCCAATCTCGCTCAGATCAAAGAAGCTAACGAATTAGGAATATTGGATGGCGTAACTACCAATCCATCATTGATGGCGAAAGAAGGTATTAAAGGAGAAGCCGCTGTAATGAATCACTATAAAACGATTTGTGAAATGGTGAATGGTGATATCAGTGCAGAAGTTATTGCTACAGACTTTAAAGGAATTGTTGAAGAAGGGAAAAAACTGGCAGCAATTCATAAAAATATTGTGGTGAAAGTACCGATGATCAAAGACGGCGTGAAAGCGATCAAATGGTTTACCGATAACGGCATTCGCACCAATTGCACATTGGTGTTCTCTGCAGGCCAGGCCATCCTTTGTGCAAAAGCTGGCGCTAAATATGTATCACCATTCATTGGAAGAATTGATGATTCAGGTTGGGATGGTGTGCAGTTAGTCGAACAGATCGTTAAGATATACAATGTGCAGGGATTTAAAACACAAGTGCTGGCAGCATCTATTCGCAATCCGAATCATATCATTCGTTGCGCCGAAGCGGGAGCTCATGTTTGTACTTCGCCTTTGGATTCGATTTTAGGATTGCTAAAACATCCGCTGACAGATATTGGTCTTGCTAAATTTTTAGAAGATGCAAAGAAAACTGCATAAGTTTTCTGCTGTCATTTACTTTGACTTTTTGAGAAGCGTCGTCCCAATATCAATTTAAAAATGTAGTGATTGGAATTTGGTGTTAGCCCAAAAAGAAATCCGCTGTTGAATTCCCAATTCTTGATACAATAGAGATCTACCATCGGTCCTAATAAATGTTCCTGGAAATTTCCCGGCAAGATCTCTTTAAAAGTTCCCAAAGCCCCATAATATTCAAAACCCACACCCACTTTTTGCTGGATGGTATATACTGCTTTGAATTGAGGTGTGATGCCAAGATGTTTGTCGTTTCCATTTAGTACAAAATCCATGTTAGGATTAAATGAAAAATACCAGGAACCGAAATTTTTATCAATGATCGGGCGGATCTCTCCGTCCCATACATAATCTGAATCGGCGATAGGCCGTTCAAATCCAAATTCAACAGAAAGGCTGGCGCCAAATGGCCATTTCCATTTGTCTGGAGCTGTGATGCGGGGGCGAATATGACTGCCGAGATATTGGTACCCTTTTCCCGGAACGAATGCGCCAAAAACATAAAATCCTAATTCAAAATTTCCACCAAAACCATGTGTGAATTCAAAAGATTCATTCAAATACCTTGCTGAAGATGGATCTGGCAATCCGTTAATGCCTTTGAAAGTATAGTTGCTATGCAACTCAATGAATGTTTCATTTTTTTCCGTAATAGGAGAGGAGTACACCTGGATCTCACTTTCCGCCTGTGACAAAGCATATAATGGAAGGATAGATAAAACGAGGATCGCAATTTTTTTCATGAGCGGTCAGTGTTTGGTGATTGATCATTTGATTTAGGCAGGCGAATTTAATAAAGCCCGGCTTTCTTTTTTCTTTTTCGGAAAAAATTTACATAGATGGAGGCAACAATTGCAATAAGAAAAGTATATAATGTTATATTATCTATCAACGTTGGAGAAAAATTCTTACCAGTGATCTTATCTGCAAAATATTTAATAAAAGAGTTGGGTAAATTAGTTTCACCTAACTTCTCTTTCACATTCCATTCCCATTCGGTGATGGGACAATAACCCCAGCCATACCAGATGCCTAAAAAAAACCAGCTGGCTAAAGTAATACCGGCAACAATCAGGTGTGCCTTTCTTGTTGCTGGCCATATCCAGGCAAAAAGATTGAAGCTGATCAGTGCTAAATGGACAATAGTAAGGAGTATATCGAGAAATTGTAACATGCATGCTGGGTAATATGGATCATCTTCTCCACAAAATTTTTGACATGATCGGTCTTCGTGGATGGATCATATATTTTTCTATTTCAGAAATATAAAGTTCTGTGAAGTTGGCAACTCTTAACGGAACTAGAAAAATCAATTTGGGTCGATGTGGAACTCCACCTACACCTAAAATGACAAAGACGGGCGCCTCCTGGTTAGATTGACGATAACGTTTCAATTGTTCCTCGGTACACCATTTTGTTTTACCCTGGTAAAAATATTTCCGGTATTTGGCTTCCGCATAAAATATTTTCAGAGTGCGCCGGTCACGAAGCTTAAAATCAGGATTGGAGGAATGAACGTAATTCGGTTTTTTTACATTGTAACCATAGGTTCGTTGCAGCAATTCATAATATCGATCGGAGAATAGTTTTTTCCGAACATAGTTTTCAAATTTTTCCCCGGTTTTGAAAGATTCCGGGGTGAAAAAAGTTTTAATGCCTTTACCGATCCAGGATAATAAGCCCATGAAAAATGGGAGTTTACTGTTCAAGTTACAAAATAGAGGTGATCCGAATAGCTGCAATAGTTATAATCATTCTTTAAAATCATTAATGGAAATTTGCTGCTGGTTTCATTCTCAAAATCAGTAACATTGTTCATGCATTCTGATTCTTCCCCACCTGCCTGGGCACATAGCACAAATATTTATGAGGTGAATGTGCGTCAATATACTTCTGAAGGTACGTTTACTGCGTTTGCCAATCATCTTCCACGATTAAAACAAATGGGAGTACAGACACTTTGGTTCATGCCCATTCATCCAATCGGGAAGGAAAGAAGGATCGGTACTTTGGGAAGTTATTATTCCATCAGCGATCATAAAGCGATCAACCCGGAGTTTGGTACGATGGAAGACTTTAAAAATCTTGTGACAAAGGCTCACTCAATGGGTTTTAAGATCATGATCGATTGGGTGGCAAATCATACTTCCTGGGATCATGTGTGGACAAAAGAACATCCTGAATATTATGCAAAGGATGCTGAAGGAAACTTTCATCCACCGTTTGATTGGTCTGATGTGATACAGATCGATCATGCTTGTATTACCGAACAGGAAGCGATGCTGGAAGCTATGGAATTCTGGATTCGTGAATGTGATATTGATGGTTTCCGCTGCGATATGGCTCATTTAGTGCCGCTTTCATTCTGGAAAAAAGCAAGGCAGCGCTTGGATCAGATCAAGCCGTTATTCTGGTTGGGTGAAACAGAGGAACTCAGTTATCATGAAGTGTTTGATGCCAGCTATACCTGGGAATTCTTACATACAATGGAAGCGTACTGGCGTAGAGAAAGAAGCATGAGTGGGTTGGAGAGCATTTTGAGCAAATATGAAGCGTTGTTCCCGGCGACTGCGATACGTCTATTCTTTACTAGTAATCATGACGAAAATTCACACAGCGGCAGTGAATACGAACGGATGGGTGATGCGGCTTTACCTTTTGCAGTTTTATGTGCAACATGGGGAGGAACACCCCTGGTGTACAGCGGGCAAGAATTGCCATTGAAAGAACGATTGAATTTTTATAATAAAGATGAAATTAAATGGACAGGAGTTTATTTATTGAATGATTTCTATGGGACCTTGCTGGACCTTCATGCAACACATCCTGCATTGCGGGGCGGCGATCCTGCCGTAAAAATTATCAGAATTCATACCAGCCAGGATGAACATGTATTTGCTTACATGAGAAAAAATGAGGATAGGGAAGTGGTTGTTTTTTTGAATCTCTCCGCAACGAGCGATCTTCAATTTGAGCTCAAAGATGAAAACGTACATGGAAGATACCAGGATATTTTTTCAAAAACCTTTGCTGATCTCACTCCAGGTTCCATTTTCAAAATGGAACAATGGGAATATCTTATTTACCAGAAATAAAAAAACCGTTTCGTGTAGAGCGAAACGGTTTTATATAATTAGTTTTTTGAATTATTCATCACCTAAGTTCAGCGGATAGGTATAAGTTCCGTCATAGCCGGGATAAATGCCCTCGAGTCTCAATGTTCCCGAAACGCCGGTAAGTGCATTTTTCAGGTCATCAAGATTGGTGATGTCACGGCCATTTACACTGGTGATAATAAATCCTTCCTGCATTCTTGTTTTGCTGAGCAGCCCTCCGTCATTTATTTTCTTTACTACTACACCACCTTGCAGGTCGTAGGAATCTGCTTTGCTCTTTGAAAGATTTTCTAATTCGCCTCCCAATGCATCATTCAGGTTGGTGAAACTTGCAATGGCATCTAACTGGCCGGGGGAATCTTTTAGTGAAACTGTTGTGGTATATTCTTTTCCACTGCGTACATACGTGATATTTACTTTATCCCCGGGTTTCAGGCTTGCAATCTGAGCACTCATTTCCAAACCATTTGACACTGACACATCATTTACTTTTGTAATCACATCACCTTTTTTAATGCCGGCCTTAGCAGCGCCGCCATCAGCAGGAACAGCAGAAACAAAAACACCCTGACCATCTTTCAAGCCTGCTTTCTTTACTGATTGCTCATTATCATCATCCGAAGGAATATAACTTACTCCAAGGTATCCTCTCTTTACATTTCCATATTCGATCAGGTCATTCACTACTTTTTTTACAATGTTAACCGGAATTGCAAAAGAATATCCAGCATAGGTTCCACTAGGCGCCAGGATCGCAGAGTTAATTCCGACCAACTGGCCTTCTGTGTTTATTAAAGCTCCACCACTGTTCCCTTGGTTCACTGCTGCATCCGTTTGAATGAATGATTCGATAGGAGCATCACTTTGGCGGCTATTGATGCCGATAGAACGGCCTTTTGCGCTTATTATACCTGCTGTAACTGTAGTTTCCAGGCTCAGCGGATAACCGATAGCCAACACCCATTGTCCTAATTGCACATTATCAGAATTTCCATAAAGCAGGAAGGGAAGTCCGGTTGCATCAATCTTCAATACTGCAAGGTCCGAACTTGGATCTCTTCCAATCACTCTTGCTTTATATGTTTTTTTATTGTGAAGCGTAACAGTGATCTCATCGGCAACTCCTTTTCCATCTTCTCCGTCAGCGATCACATGGTTATTGGTAACGATATATCCATCGTTGCTGATGATGACTCCGCTACCGGATGCCCGTTGTTCCGGAATTATTGTGGGCCCGAAATTGAACCATTGATTGAACCAATCATCAATGTTTCCGCGGTTACGGGGAAGATCATTACTTATTTTCTTGGCAGGGATTTTTGTCTTAATATGAACCACAGCGGGGACAGCTGCGTTTGCGGCTTTAGTGAAATCAATGGGCTCAACGCCGTTGAATTTATTGCCGTCAAAATAGCCTGCATAATTTGCAGGTAACTTACCATCGGCCGATTGTGTGAATATGGGTTGTTTGCTGAAATATTTACCATAGATCCACACACTACCAAATGCGGTAACTGCGCTCAATGTAACGATCAGTAGAATTTGTTTTAGTTTCATAGTCTATAATGTTTATCTGTATGAATAAATGATTTTATTGAATTCCAATTTCAAATTTCGTGGTTTTGTTTTGCAAATTTACCAATCAAAAGACTGATTAACTTACCGCTAAGTCAGTTTAACAATTCATTTACTAAGCTTTTCGTACTTGCTATTACAAATTTATCAACAAATACTAATAAATGCCAGAGTAGTTTTACAGTTCTTTTAAAAATGACAATGTATCAACACCATCCGCATAATCGTTGATTGACGGGCATTGCGCATTACCAAAGGGAATTCTTTCACTGCTAATAATGCATTGAACATCCGGATTCCTTTCCAGGGCAGACAATACTGCTTTTTTTTCCGAATAAAATTCATAGTTCAATTGGCTGATGGGTGAAAATAGGGAAGGGTCTTCTACTAAAATGATCGAGCCATTGGTCATATAAAATTTTTTATTCAAAATGTGTAGTGCCAGGTTGTAATCGTAATTGTTTTTGTATTTATGATGCTCGGCGAGATGGGTATATTTTTTAAAAGCGTTAAGCATGGGAACAAAGTCATACAACTCCGGCACATAAATTTTTGTAACATTCCTGCAGCCCAGTCCAAAGTATTGATAAATATCATCCGCAAGTTTACTCAAGTCTTCTGCTGTTTCATTCCCGGTTAATATAGCAACTGAAGTGCGGTTGCGACGGATGATATGAGGATATTTTCCAAAATAATATTCAAAATATCTGGAAGAATTATTACTGCCTGTGGCGATATATGCATCGCATCCTTTCAGCATTTCAGAAAAAGAGATCAACTCTTTGACTTCATTATTCCATTCCTGCAAGACAGAAACCAGGTGTTTGATCAACGTTGCATCTTTGGATGAAGCCTTGATGACGGCCCTGTGTCCGGCGATGAAAACCGCAAGCAGGTCATGAAATCCTACCAGCGGGATATTTCCTGCCATGATAACACCAACGGTTTTAGGAATTTCATTGGACTCAGGAATCTTTAATGAAGATGTCCAGTGTTCCAATGTTTCTTTTTTTAGAAACTTATTTGCGATACCGGATATAGCAAGATCAATAAATTCAGGAATGAACCAGCTGTTTTCCCTGTTAGCTTTTTCTTTTGCTTCTTTCCATGGCGCAGCATCAGAAAGCATGTAATGACCAAGGTCAGATAATAACTGAATTCGATATTGTAATTTCATTGATGCCAAGTATATTTGTTGCAAAGTTATTTGGAACCTCTTAATTAATTTTTTATGGCTATAAAGATCACAGAAGAATGTATTAATTGCGGCGCCTGCGAGCCGGAATGTCCGAACAATGCTATCTATGAAGGTGGAGTGGAATGGGCAATTGCAGATGGTAATACTGTAAAAGGGCCATTTACCCTGTTGGATGGCACAGTAATTGATTCGGAACAGAAGAATGCTCCGATCAGTAATGACATTTATTACATCGTGCCCAACAAGTGCACAGAATGCCAGGGCTTTCATGAAGAGCCTCAGTGTGCAGCGGTATGCCCGGTAGATTGCTGCGTGCCGGATGAAATGTATAAGGAAACGGTGGAAGAATTGCTGGCAAAGAAAGAGAAATTGCACATCTGATCTGTGCTTTTCTGGTGCATAAATTTTTTCGGAAGATCATTTTATTTTTTCCGAAAATTTATAACTTGACATCTGATTCGTAATCTATACAAGTAGCGATTAGCTGCTAACTTAACAGGCGGGTGATATGTCCCGTTATAAAAAGGTGAGGGAGAAAATGCCTTCACCTTTTTTATGAAAACCCGGCGCTTCATTAAAAACCAGTATAATGAAATTTTTCTTCCCAGCTTTTCTGATCATAGCTTTTATTTCCTGCAATCATTTTTCAACAGCTGATAATACTAAAGAAAAAGAAGCAATGAGAAATGCTGATAAAGCTTTTTCCGATCTTTCTAAACAAAATGGAATGAAAGCTGCTTTTCTTACATACATTGATTCCGGGGGCGTTTTGCTTCGGCCGGGACATTTTCCAATAGTCGGACAAAAAGCGCAGGATTATCTGCAAAAAATCAACGATTCATCTTTTTCTCTGACATGGGATCCGCAGTCGGCTGAAATTGCTGCGTCAGGCGATCTTGGTTATACGTATGGTATCTACACCTACCACGATAAGGATACTACCTATGAAGGTACTTACGTTTCTATATGGAAAAAACAGAAGGATGGAAACTGGAAATTTGTGCTGGATACCGGCAATCCCGGGGTGGATGCAAAGAAATAAGCCAATTTTAGCAGATATGATTTCCCGCTACAAAAATTTTCTTCAATATTTGTAACGTTAAACACAGACCCGAAACATGAAGAAGAATATAGCTCTGGTGACCGGTGGTTATTCTGGTGAGGCAGTGATCTCTTACAAAAGTGCCATCACGATTGATAGTAATCTTGATCGGCAAAAATTCAATGTCTATAAAATAGATATTACACAGAAAGGATGGTTATATGAGATGGCAGACGGACGTAAAGTGGAAGTGGATAAAAATGATTTTTCCCTGCATATTGACAATGAACATGTGAAATTTGATGCGATCTTCATTGGTATGCACGGTACTCCCGGCGAAGATGGAAAATTACAGGGCTATTTTGATACACTGGGAATTCCCTATACCAGTTGCGATGCTGCAACATCCGCTATTACTTTTAATAAACGGTATACAGTAGCGGTAGCACGAATGGCAGGAGTGCCTGTATCCAATTCTATTCATATTTTCAAACACACACCTGTCAGCGCTGCACAAATTCTGGATCAATTGAAATTGCCTGTTTTTGTAAAACCCAACAATGGCGGCTCCAGCATTGGTATGAGCAAAGTGAATAAGCCAGGTGAATTGGAAAAAGCTTTATCAAAAGCATTCAAAGAAGATGACCAGGTGCTGGTGGAAGAGATGATCAAAGGAAGGGAATTCACGATTGGTGTTTTTAAAACAAAAGGAAAAATTATTCCTTTGCCACTTACAGAGGTTATCAGCAAAAAAGATTTTTTTGATTATGAAGCAAAATATGAAGGAGCTTCCACGGAAGTGACGCCGGCCCAGGTAGATGATGTAGTGGCTGACAAGATCCGTGATACGGCAAAAAAAATTTATGCTGTTTTGAATTGCAGGGGAGTGGTGCGGATCGATTTTATATACAATGAAGAAAAAGGCTTGCCCTATATGCTGGAAGTGAATACTGTACCCGGGCAAAGTGAAGCCAGCATAGTTCCGATGCAGGTGAAAGCGATGGGGTGGAACTTAAAAGAATTTTATACTAAATTGGTGGATGAAGCTTTGGCAAAATGATCCAAAGCATCCATCGTTTCAAAATCAATATTCGTGTTTAAATTCATCACTAACCGTCCGTTGTGGATTAATATCCTTGCTGGAATAGTACTTGCTGTTGGTATATTTTCAATATTCATACTTTCCCTGAACTGGATGACCCGTCATGGAAAATCCAAAACAGTTCCTAATGTAATTGGGAAAAAATATGACGACGCTAAAAATGTATTGGATAAAATGGGATTCGATGTGGAAGTTCAGGACTCCATTTATATTGACACTTTACCTCCTTTAGCTGTCATTAAGCAAGTTCCCGAAGGAGATGCTGTTGTAAAAGTAAACAGGGAAGTATATCTTACTATTAACCGGGCTGTGCCGCCATTGGTTCCAATGACCAATTTAGTGGGTTTCAGTTTTCGAAGTGCCGAAATGTCTTTGAAAAATATGGGACTGCGATTAGGTGATACGATCTATAAACCTGATTTTGCCCGGAATTCTGTATTGGAACAATTGTACAATGGAACGACCATCGAACCGGGAACCAAGATCCCAATGGGTAGCAACATCACACTGGTATTGGGCACCGGAGTTGGCGAAGCGGAATTTTCAGTTCCCAACCTCATCGGCATGACCTATTCAGATGCCAAAATGGTTGTCGAATCAAGCGGCTTGAATTTTTTCTCTGTATTGCCTGACCCCGATGTAAAAGATACGTCCAATGCCTTTATTTATTGGCAGAACCCGGCAAGATATGGAGAAGATAACAGGCTGCAACGAATACATGTCGGGCAAACTATAGATATCAAACTTAGTGCTCAAAAGCCGGTGATTGCGGATACTACTCATCAACTGCCACAATAAAACTTTTTATGCAAAACATTTCTGTAGAAGAACTCAAACTAAGAAGAGATAATGGCGAAAAGCTGAACCTGATCGATGTAAGGGAACCTGATGAATATGCAGAATTCAATCTTGGCGGAACATTGATACCGCTTGGTAAAATTCAAACCATGCAGATCGATGAGATTGAAGACCTGAAAGATGAAGAAGTGATCATTCATTGCCGTAGTGGTAACCGCAGCATGATCGCATGTCTTTTTCTTGATACTTTAGGTTTTAAAAATACTAAGAATCTTGCCGGCGGTGTGCTTGCCTGGCAGCAGAAATACGGAGATAACAAGTAGGAAGCGAGATCACTTATGTCATACTTCAATCCTAATTTCACGATCAAAGTTTCACATGTACTCCTGCCATAAAATTCGTTCCTGCCATCGGGAAATAATAATTATTCACTGAAAGCATTCCTCCGTAGATATAATTATAGGTGTAGCCACTCGGCTCATATTTTTTATTGAAAATATTATTGACCTGGAATACCAGGTTCATTTGCTTCAGCCATTTATGTTGGAATGAATAAATGACTCTTGCATCTTCCACAAAAAATGAATTCAGTATTCTGTCTTCATGCTGCGTGTTGTCCAGATATTGTTTGCTCACATATTTACTCAACAGAGCGATCTCAAAATTTTGTACTGGTAAAAAAGTGAGCGTAGCTCCGCCGATCAATGAGGGAGAGAATGCAATATCTGTGGAATGATATTTATTGAGTTTTTGTCCGCCGTTATCATAGTCATCAATGTATTCGGTAAAATTTAAAACTTTATTCTGGCTCAATGATAAATTGGCCGAAGCATTGAACCATGAGTTTGGTTTTATTCCACCTTGCAATTCTATTCCTGCCCTGTAGCTATTGGGAATATTGGTTCTTGTATAGGAGCCGACATCATTGATCTTCCCGGTCAGCACCAGTTGATTTTTGTAACGCATATAATATAAAGTGGTGCTCCAGTTAAATGTCTTTTTTGATTGTTCAATGCCAAACTCAAAATCATGAAGCGTTTCAGGTTTGGGCTGTTGATTTTGGTTAGCTTCAAAATCGTCACGATTGGGTTCGTGTCTTCCGAGATTGTAAGAGAAATATCCTTTCCATCCATTTTTGTTGTAACTGATCCCGGCTTTTGGATTGAAGAAATTGAAATTGTTTTTGATTAATAAAGTTGGATTATCATCAAAGCCATTGATGTTGTACTTAACATGGCGGAACTGGAGATCGTAGAAATAGTTCCAGTGATTGGCGAATTTGGTTTGTTCTTTCAGGTAAATATTAAAATCTGTTTTTAAAGCATCATTATCATACCAGCGGTTTGGCCCGGTCAATCCGTTGGAAGCCCAGGTTAGAATGCCATAGTGTTCCCCGGTATATCGGGTGTAACCACCGCCTAACGTTATTTGCGATTTATTGTCTTTGTATTGAAGAGAAAAAATATTTCCGTAAAAATCATTGTTCAACCAAAGTCGCCGGATAAAATCTGAAGTATAGATCGTATCTGTTCCCTGGATGGGATAGGGGAGATTGTATTCCGAATAATCCTGGCCGGCTCTGTATTCTTCATAATATCCTTTACCCTTGGTATAAAACAAAGCAGTGTTGAATGTAATTCGCTTATTGATCCTTTGATCATAAAATAACTGGTAATGGTTCTGCCAGTAATTATCCGTTTCATTCGGATATGGTCCGTTCGGGTCCTCCATTCCTGCATAATTAATTCTTCTATTGCCGGATTTCAGGTCTGCTTCTGATACTCCATACCAAGCCTGGTATGTTTTTTCCTTTCCGGCAAAAATGTTGAAACGAAGTGAAGACGATTTACCAATATAGGCGGTACTGAAATGTAGAGATTTCAGGTTACTGCTGGCCCTGTCAATATAACCATCGCTGGTAATACTTGATAAACGAAGATCAACGGTAAAATGATTGTTGATCAAACCTGTTCCTACCTTTAATGTATTTTTCCAGCTATTAAATGAACCATAATTATTACTCAGTTCCAGGTACTTATCATGGTTAACTTCATTTGTACTAAAGTTGATGCTGGCGCCGAAAGCTCCTGCTCCATTGGAAGAAGTTCCCACTCCCCGTTGTATCTGTATACTGTTAACCGACGAAGTGAAATCAGGAAGATCGACAAAATAGCTGATCTGCGATTCTGCATCGTTGTAAGGAATACCGTTCAACGTAATATTGATCCTTGTTCCATCAGTGCCGCGGATATGAATCCCCGTATAGCCAATCCCTGTTCCCGCATCTGAATTCACTACCACCGATGGCGTTTGATTCAGAACAAAGGGAATGTCTTGCCCCAGGTTATTTTTTTCAATTTCCTGTTTGGACAAATTGGTTTTGGTGAATGGAGCATTTGCTGCGGCACGAACCGCTTTCACTTCAACCGGGGCTAACAAATAAAAACTGTCTTTTGTGGTTTCATGTTGCTGTGTTTGTTGAGCGTTTATTGAAACACAGCAAAGAATAAAATAACCGATAATTGCAATCCTCTTCATTTTTTTAATTTTTTTGATTTAAAAGAATGAGAGGGAAATGCTGTGGAGAAAGGAAACGAGAAACATCCTTCCCTGCGCAGGCATTACCCTGATCAGGTCCTACGGGTATGATCTCAGACTCGTCCTGCCCATGGTCGGACGAGACACCCCGGGAAACACTGAAACTTCTAAGGCTT
>DASZPW010000167.1:0-3813 GCA_035550155.1 Chitinophagaceae bacterium
ACCCGGCGATGATGATACAGGAAATAACTCCGAGTGAAAATGAGAGAACGTAAGGCAAAAAGATCATCAGTAACAACCATCTGCTTCGAATACTGTTTAGCCTGAACAAATATTGAAGAAAGAAAAAGAAAAATATCGGTGTGAACAAGGTAGCGTAATAAGAAGCTTCGTACGTGAATAATTTCATCCGTTTAAAATTTATGATCCCCTGCGTCAGGTTTTGTTCGATCCATAAAATTTTGTAATAAGGAGTGAAATAGATAACTATTGCGGCGAGGCAAAGGACAAAATTTATGATCAGCAGTTGCCGGAATATCCTTTCAGGATCTTTGCACACCTTGAAAAATGTATAAGCCGCCTGGCAGAATATATATACCAGGAGCAAGTTGATAAGAGAAGTGAAATACATATTTACGTCCACTCCTACAAAAAGCACCTGTATCAAAACAAAAGGCGAAAGAATAGTGATGAAAGGAAGGAGCAATTCTTTTCTTCTTGTTACAAGTATCCATACATAAAAAAATGGGGCGAGCAGCGCTGTATACGTAAGGCCAAATGGCAATGCAACCGAATTGACGAAAAAGTAAATGAATACAAACGGGAAGTATTTATTTATTTTCATCGGTTATTTTAAGAATACTTGTTTTCATTGTAAAAATATAGAACCACATCAATCAAATGTGAGAAAACAAACTATATTTTTTAATCCTTCAAATGCGGGCAACCGATAGCAAAAAAACTACGATTGGAGTGTGACCTGAAGGAATCGTTTTATGCAACCCAACCGCCCCGTAGTTGATACTACTTCAACAGAAGATATAGACCTGCTGTTGTTGCTCGAACGCAGCCTTGCTTTTTTTAAAAAATACAGAATGCTTTTCATCATTGCATTTGCGATTGGCACTGCATGGGGGATCTACAAATACCTTATGCTTCCAAATGTTTATTCCTCCCGTTTAATCGCTCATTCATCAGTTCTTACTAACCAGGAAGAGATCCAGATCATAGCTAACTGGAACAATCTCATAAAAAAAAATGAATATGCTGAAGTAGCTGCTGATTTTAATTGTTCCGAAAGTATTTTGCATAAAGTAAAAAACATTGAAGGAACAGAAATTCAAAAAGTTTTTTCTCCTACCAACCCAAACGGTTTTTATATAGATGTTAGCATAACAGATAATTCCATCCTGGGCGCACTTCAGAAAGCAATCGTATATGGATTTGAAAATGGTGATTATGTCAAAGAGAGGCTGGCTTTTAAGCGGGATCGTCTAAAAGAGATGATCGATAAGACCACAATTGAAATCCTCAAACTCGATTCGAATAAATCAGCTGTGGAAAATATCATCATGGGAAAAGAGCGGCCATCGTCTTCTCTTGTTGTAGATGGCTCGAGTATCAATCGCCAACTTATTGATATGAATGAAAAGCTTCTTTACTGGCAGGAGGAACTCAACTTTACCAACGGAATACAAGTGCTGCAGGGATTCAGCAGGTTCGATAAACCTACCGGGCCAAAACTATTAGTACTGCTTGTGTTGGGATGGATATTTTGCTTAGCGTTGGCATACATCTATGCTCTGTTCAATTCCCTCAATCGAAAATTAAAAGCCCGTTCACAGTTCCGCAGTGCTAAGTAAAAATACCGGGTTTTATTAACCAATTGCCTGATGAACTATTCATTTCCCCGAAATAAGATCTTTTCAACCTTACTTTTTTTGCAATACCTCATCTTCCTGATCAGTATTGTTTGTTGCTTCAGAGCAATAACCAGTATTGTGATTGGCGGAATTATCCTCACAGGTTTTTTAAAAAATAAAGCGGGCCGGAAACAGCTTTTATTAAAAAATAAATTTGATCTTTTTTCAATTGCCTGCCTGGTATATTATGGTTTGCAATGGATCGCCCTGTTGTATACACATGACCGGGAAACAGCCTGGAAAGATATTCAGCTAAAAAGTGCATTATTATTTATACCACTGGCGTTATGCTCTACTGATTATCTGAATAAATTCACAGTGAAAAAAATAGCAAATGTTTTTATCCTTGTACTCGCTGCTGTATGTTTCTATTGTCTTACTATAGCTGCTATCAATTTTTTACAATATCATAATCCAGGTGTATTTTTTTTCCATGCGTTAGTAAAACCATTTTTACAACACGCTGTTTATTTCTCGATCATTGTTTTTATTGCAGCGGCACTATTGATCGAAGATGTAGGACACAGGATATTTATATTCGGCAAAACCTTTCACTGGGCACTCATAATTTATTTTTCAGTATTCATTTTCCTGCTTTCTTCCAAACTGGTGATCTGTTTTTATATCATATTTCTGATCTACTACATCACACTATGGATCCGATGGCACATAAGAAACCTGCTGGCTGTTCCGATCTTAGTCATTATCGCTTCAGGGTTCAGTTGTCTTTTACTCATAACACGAAACCCGGTCAGCAACCGGTTTATTGAATTATTCCGGGGAGATCCTGCACTTTTTGCACAACAAAAATATAACCCGGGAATTTATTTTAACGATGTACAATTAAGATTGGTCGAGTGGAAATTTGTACATATTATTCTTAATGACCAACATGCCTGGTTGATCGGGGTTAGCCCGGGAGATGGCCAGGCATTATTAAATCAGCAATATATTTCAAGCGGCATGTATGTAGGTGATCCCAATAGAGATGATACCGGCTTTTTGAATTTTAATACCCACAATGAATTACTTGAGTCTCTTTTGAAAAACGGCATTGTCGGCGCTATCGCTTTTCTTTTCTTATGCTTCGCTATGTTGAGATTTATAAGACGATTGAAAAATAAAGCTATGATTTTTATTATACTGCTACTGCTTATATACTCATTTTTCGAATCAATGTTTGAAACCCAGTATGGTTTAGTACTTTTCGTATTCTTTCCGTTATTTTTAAAGCTGTCAAATGAAATACCACAGGAAGATAGCCCAAACATTTAAGCAACCATTTGCCTGATTAAGACGATTGAAGTCTCAGAAAGGGTTTTTATGAGTCATTCCGTTGTTCCGGGCAATTTTCCAAAACAAACTGCACCAGTTTCCGCCAGTAAGGTAATCAAAATGATTGACCAGGAAATTAGCGTCCCATCTTTAAAAATTGTCTCTTACAAAGAAGTTCTCCTGGATAAATTTCATTCAACTTCAAAATTGAGTGTTGCAGTCCCGTTGGATTATTCTTCTGCACGACTTGTGAAACGGATCATAGATATCATCATTTCATTTTTGGTAATACTTTTCTTACTCAGTTGGCTGCTGCCGGTAATTTCTTTACTCATCAAACTCACATCGAAAGGGCCGGTCTTTTTTCTACAGAAAAGAAGCGGTCGTTATAACAAACTTTTTACCTGCATAAAATTCCGATCGATGGTTGTAAATCCGCAGGCCGACCTGAAAGCTGCTATCGAAAATGATGAAAGAATTACAAGATTTGGAAAATTTTTGCGGAACTATCATTTAGATGAGCTTCCCCAATTTTTCAACGTTCTATCCGGTGATATGTCTGTGATCGGGCCAAGGCCGCATATGATCAGTGATGACCTGAGATATGAAGAACAGATACGCCACTATGATTTCCGGCGGCGGATAAAACCGGGTATCACAGGACTGGCGCAGGTTTTAGGCTATAGCGGTTTAGCAGACGATATTCAAAAAATGAAAAACAGGGTGCAACTGGATTTCTTTTATATCCGGCACTGGTCCCTGAGACTGGATGCTTTGATCATGTTCCGTACTTTCTGGAAAGCAAGTTGTATTCCTTTATTATTCACAAAACAAAAAT
>DASZPW010000168.1:0-1705 GCA_035550155.1 Chitinophagaceae bacterium
AAATTTGTTAAAGGAAGAAGTAAAGAAGTATCTTGGAAAAGAAGAGCTGTTATGAATAAAAACGAGGAAGAACTACAAAAAAGCGTTGAAGCTGGTTATACGTTGGAAGGCAATTTGCCTGATGTAGTCGCCTATAAAAAAGTTTTTTCTGCCTTAAGGGAATTACCTGACATATCGCTATCTCATAAATTTGCCGATAAGATTGTAGCGCGGGTAATTGAAAAGCAAAAAAAGTCAGATGCCAGGGATTTGTTTTGGTTTGGAGCGGGTATGTTTTTTCTGCTTGTCGCGTTTATCGGAACAATTATTTACACAGGGTACAGCGTGAGTTTTGGTTTTCTGGAGGAAATGTCGGGGTATAGCGGGTTATTTGTATTTGGCGTTGCGTTCATCATATTATTGAATTGGGTAGACAAGCGAATACTATCATCAAAACGTACTTTTTAGGAAATAAAAAAGGTCAGCAAACGCTGACCCTTTTTTATTTACTTTTCCAGTATTTCTACCGTTTCAATATCTGTGACCACACCTACGTGGACTTTTACATCAGTTTTTTCGACATCCTGAAAATCCTCACCCGCATCGAATACCAAATTATAGGTATTAGGCGGAAGACCCCGTAGCAGAAAATGACCTGTTGAATCGCTGTAGGTTGTTGCAAGGGTGTCATTATTATTGATGGCATAGATTGCAGGTTTTGCTTCCTTAGGATTAATCACACCTTTTATTGCACCATTTTGTGCCTCGCTAATTGTGCGAATCACGGGCTTCAATGTGTATTGACCACTTCCGGTTTTAATTACCGATCGTGCCACATCAAAATCCAATAAGATCTTGTAGCTTATTCCTTCGACCAGGGTTTCGTGAACCTGGAGTTTCAAACCTGACTGTTGGCCGCTGGGGGTGTTGATATGGAAAACTTCATCACCCACCTTTATTGTGTTATCGTCCCCCAGTTTTAACCGGATCTGTGAAATTTTTCCTGGGGGAATTTCAATCTCTCCTAAGAGTGTATCCAGGCCATTGGTGAGTTCGAGGAGATTATAAACACCGTGATTTACGTCAATCGATGCCCAACCCTTTTCATTATCATTTTCGGAAGAATGTACGTCTACGCCCTGAATGTCAATGTTTACTTCCTGGTAGTCACCCGGTCCATCCGTCAGCCAAACTTGCAATCTGGCGTTTTTTTCATTCTCCTCCGGGGCGCATGCGACTACAAATGTGAACAGCGATGCTGCCACGAAAAAATTCAATAATTTCATCTTCATATTTTAATTCTTTTGAGTGTTTGTGATTGTTCATTTTGAGATTTCACAAAAGGTAAACGGCAAAAGCACCGCCATAATGGGGAAGTCAGGGTGACTGGTTGATAGGGCCGGCTAATCGCTGATTACATAGGTCAGGAAAACTGTTCACCGTGGAATATTTTATAAATGAGTCGTGGCGGGTAAGAATGAGAAAGATTCTTTTCTTATATTAGTTAGTCGCATCAACCATTTTTTATGAAAAAAAATTTTCTCTTCCTTCTCATTATTATCCCATTCTTTTCATTTGGTCAGAAATATCAAGGTGACAGTTGGGCCAAAGTGAAATCAGCCGGATCGGGAACTTTAGGCATTGTTTATAATGAACAATTCGGCCTCATTTTCAAAAGCCCCAACGGAAATGTGAGTGGCGTTTGTGTGGATATTATCTCCGATTT
>DASZPW010000169.1:0-1692 GCA_035550155.1 Chitinophagaceae bacterium
ATGACAGCATATATCAAATGGTAAAATTTAAGGAATTAATAATAACCATTATTTTGAGTATTTTTGCATGGTCATTTGAGTGTTTGAGTTTCTACCTCGTTATCAACGGGTTCAGCGTTCTGGGTGCGCCGCATATTGATATATTTATTGCCACTTTTGTCTATGGTTTTGCAACAATTGCGGGTGCGGCTACAATGCTTCCCGGGGGATTAGGGGCAACTGATGCAAGTATAACTGGTTTACTGGTTCTGCTGGCTATTCCTAAGAGTGTTTCTGTAGCTGCAACACTCATTATCAGGGCAGCTACGTTGTGGTTTGCTGTAATTGTTGGAATTGCGGCAGTTATGGTATATCAGAAGATATCTCATAAAAATATTAACGAAATTGTTTTGGAATCATAACAATTATATATTATGGAAAGAAAAATACGTGTAATTATCGCTAAAGCCGGTCTTGACGGCCACGATAGGGGTGCAAAAGTAATTGCGGCTGCATTCAGGGATGCAGGAATTGAAGTTATTTATTTGGGATTAAGACAAACCCCGGAAATGATAGTAGAAGCTGCGCTTCAGGAAGATGCGGACGCTATTGGAATCAGCATTCTCAGCGGGGCTCATATGACTGTATTCAGGAAGATCCTGGATACTATGAAATCAAAGCAGGTTGATAATGTGCTATTGTTTGGAGGAGGCATAATACCTAAAGAGGATATTGATAAACTGAAGGCTATTGGGGTAGGAGAGCTTTTTACACCGGGTACTCCAACTACAGAGACGATCGATTATGTAAAAAATTGGGTCGCAGAGCACAGGAAACTTGAAGTATAAACACAATTATTAATTAATATCAGAAATGGCAATTAAATTTGGAACTGATGGCTGGAGAGCAGTCATTGCAGATGAATATACTTTTGAAAATTTGAAGAAGATATCAAAGGCAACGGCAATTGCTTTTGAAAATCACCCGAAAATAAAAAACGGGATAGTTGTTGGCTATGATACCAGGTTCCTTTCAAAAGAATTTGCCGAATGCTCCGCGGAAGTATTTGCCAACCATGGTATCAAAGTGTACCTGACAGATTCTTTTGTAACGACTCCCACGGTATCACTTCTCAGCAGGGATAAGAATTTAGCTTATGGCGTAATGATAACTTCTTCTCACAATCCCGCAAAGTATAACGGATTCAAACTGAAGGATGAATTCGGCGGTTCAATGGGACCCGCGCACTTAAGCGTAATTGAAAATGAACTCAGGAATGCAGATAAATTTGATTACGGAAAAGGTAAATTTGAAGACTTTACTTCTTCAGGCAACATAGAATATATAAAAGGCAAGGAGTATTACAGAAAGACCTTAAAAGATAAAATAGAAACCGAAAAGATCAATTCATCAGGAATAAAAATAATATATGATGCGATGTATGGTTCCGGCCAGGGAATGATGGACGGGATAATAAATTTTACCGCGCTTCGAAGTGAAGTAAATCCATCATTTGGCGGTTCAAGTCCTGAACCGGTGCAGAAAAATCTGGCACTTATTTCTTCAGAGATCAAAAAAGGCGATTATGATATTGGTATTGTAACTGATGGCGATGCGGATAGAATTGCTATTTTTGATGAACATGGTGAATTTGTTGATGCACAAAAGACTTTTGCGCTCCTGCTTACCTACATGGTTGAAAATAAGAAAATG
>DASZPW010000170.1:0-3865 GCA_035550155.1 Chitinophagaceae bacterium
TGCGCCAGTACGATGACCAGCTCGAATACATTGGTACCATCAGGCCAGCTGGAAATGGAATAACTGCGCCATCTTTTATTGGGTTTTTCGTGAATAGGCAGATCCAGTGTTACAAATTGACCGGGAATGAAATCAAATGAACTTACTTCGGGAACTTCCACCCAAAACCGTTTGGTATTATATGTCTGATCTTCGATGCGAATTACTGTTCCTGTTCGCCAGGGTTGAAGTGCCATGCTTGCTATTTTTAAAAAATGTAAACTGTAAAGATAATTTGAATACGTTTTCTTTAGATTATGAAAACGGGAAATAAAAAGCGGCATCTTTTAATGCCGCTTTATTGCCTGATGGCAAGCAATCGAACGCCTAAATATAGAAAATTTTTATACAGATGCAACAGGCGACAGGTTTTTAATTTTTTTTACAGGGAAATACCAGGTTTTTCCCTTCCAGGTATAAATTAAAACCAGTTCATTTTGTTGCACCATTTTTTTCAAGCCGGGCGGCAATTTTGTTCCTTTGGTGGTAGCGTATCCGGGAAGTATCTGCAGGAATTCATTATCCTCCGCAGGTGTAAATGTAATCTTGCCGGATGTTTCTGCATTTGTACTGATTTCAACCGCTGAATTAGTAGCAGGGCTAACTAGCACAAGATATTTTTTGCCATACATCCAGATGCCTGCAATTTTGATGGTTTCCTGTTTTTTTTTCTCTGCATAAAAAAAATAATTCATTTTTTTAGGCATCGTCTGCTCCTGGTTGTTCCCGTTCTCGTTCACGATGATATTCTTTTTTTGTCCGGGCAAAACAGATTGTGTGTACGCATACATTTTTATTACCGGTGTTTTTTGAGCCGAAACAAATGATCCGGCAATACAGAAAAGAACCAGGAGTATAAAATGTGGATTCATGCTGGTATGATGAAATGGCACTGAAAAATGCACAGCGGATTTTGTTAAATAAATTCTTTTATTCCCGGTACAGTATACTGACGGATCACTGCTTGATAATTTTCTGAACATTGCGATATTTTTCATCGTCACTGTAAATACTCATGATATAAGTACCGCTGCTTAATGAAGAAATATCAATACTTCCATCGCTGTATGCAGCAGCTCTATTATATACGAGTTGGCCCGTTGTATTAAATAGTTGTATCGTGATCTTCTTTATGGTAAACATGTTTCCAATCTGGTATTGTATCGGGCCAGTACTGATGGATGGGTATACACGCCGGATGAAATCTTTATCGTTGGTGACAGGATTGTTTACGGCTGTGACCTGGTTAGGTATATAGTTCGGTGTTCCTAAAAATGTATAATACATACCATTGCCATGAGTGCCTAAAACCATTACATTATCCGCAGGGCGATAAGCAATTGATTGAATAATGGCAAAATTCAATACACTGCCACCTTCCCGCTGCCAGGTGGGTGATCCACCGCCGGTCAACGTAGTACCAATATTCACGGCGCTGTATAAACCAACTGAAGTACCAACATAATATTCTGTTACCGGGTTATTGCTTGCATCTTTTTTTACAACGATCGCAGCACTTCTAAATGAAGGCAGCGTCAAATTACCTTCAGCATTTTTCCAGGTGGGTGTTGCTGATTTTGCGTTGTTGGTCCACCAGATGCCTACTACTCCGTAATTGGACACGACAGCAAGTATTTCATTATCGTTGTTTGGATTTACTGCGATATCCTGCACATTTACTCCTGCGGTCCATCCCGAAGTGGATGGTGTAATATCAACCGGAGCTGCTGTAGCAGCTGCATTTTGCGGATCATTCAAACGGAAAATTTTTCCGTTCGTTGTACCTATATATAATACATGACTTGTAGTATATGGCCCGCGGGTCACTGCTAATGCACGGATGCCAATATTGGTACCTCCCGTTGGATTGCTTGGATTCACTGTTGCACCCACACCGGTCATTTCCGTCCAGGTAGCTGCAGCCACTGTGGTGGCACTTGTGGTTCGGAACAAACGATTATAATTTACGTAGTAAAGGTTTTGTGTGTTATCAGGATCGAGTAAAAAGTTGGTCACAAATTCACCCCACTCTCCGGTTGTGCCATCAGTAGTTAATCCAGATGGAGTAATATTATCCGTTGCGGGATTGTTGGATATTTTAAAACGCCTGAGATTTCCCAATTGATAACTGGCATAAAAGAATTGCTGCTGTAAGTTGTTATCAAATGGAGAAAAACCAGTATGGCCACCATCGCCGCCCAGAATACGAACATGGTTGTTGCTGTCAGCGGCTGAAATGCCATTTAACAAATAGAGATCTTTATCGCGGAACTGAACACCATTATCCTGTGCACCTCCAAGAAAATTATTGATTCCTGCAACAGGATCAATAGAAACATGATAGTATTGAAGTGTTTGATAATTTGTAATATAATTCCAGGTTACCGGTTCGTTTCCTGTTGCTGCCGAAATATTACTGGTAATTTGCAATCCACCATCATTGGCACAGATCACTTCGTTTGAATTGGAAGGATTAAACACAACATTATGAATATCCGGATGACTCCATTTGGATGCATCGTCCGGAGAAGCTGTAGAACCATAATATGTTAGATTCGGTAATGTATTTCCATAGCCCCCGATCCAGGAAGTGTTTGCAGTAGTAGTAAATCCGTCCGTAGATCGGTACAAGCTGCTGCCGCCAACTAAAACAAAATTGGGATTATCAGGCTTCACTCCGACAAACATATCATAGCCACCCTGAACAGTAAATGGATCTGTAGCACTATTATTAGTATTACCATTGAAATCTGGCATATTAGCTGATAAGTTGGTCCATGTGTTACCGCTGGTCATATCCAATTTGAAAAGATCAGCCTCCGGCTTATTATCAGGAGAAGAATTACTTAATCCGTTTTCATATAAAAAGTAAATGATGTTTTGGTTCGATGGCGCCATTCCCATCACAATTCTTTTTGAGATCGGAGTGGTGCTTCCGGCATAATTGATATAAGAATTGGCTCTCCAGTTTGCGACAGAATCTACACCTAAAGTTGAACCGCCAGCTATACGGGTCCAACTGCCGAGGTTGCCTGTAGAAGAGGTCCACACACCACGCAGTGTCAAATCGGGATTACTTCCGTTAACGGCCAAAATAATTTTCCCGGTATTAGAAATCACTACATCCATTTGTCCCCCTTCTGCAGTAGCTGCCACAGCGCTGCCAAAAACTGTTTGAAAACTTGTACCGCCATCAGAGGTTCTTATCAATCTTCTATGTGCACAGATGTACACGCTCCCGTTTGTAGGATCGATAGCAATCTTATGTATGTAATCAAATGCATTGTCGAAAGATTCTAAAATGTTCGTCTGTGCCACGTTTCCGGGAATATCGGTAAAGTTCCCTGTAGTAAGTGAGATCTTTGACCAGGTTACTCCATTGTCAGTTGATTTATATAAGCCGGAGCCAAGATATACAGTTCCTAATTCGCTTGCTGAATTACCATAAGGCTCACCACCGCCTGCATACCAGGTGTCTTGATTACCTATGCGGGGATCCTGAACAATGCAGGTTACGTTATGAATTTCGTTATCGGGAGAAACTCTTGTCCATGTGGCGCCGCCATCACTGCTTCTCATAATCCCACCGCTGACACCGCCTGCAAGAATTACTTTATTGGAAGTTCCGTTGTATCGTACATCGTAAGCCAACGCCCTGGTACGACCGCCCTGGTTATTCGGCCCTGCCGGGTAATAGGTATTCAATGCATCCAACCTGGCCAATCCATTTTGTACAAGATTTTTTTCCGGAATACTCCTGGCCAAAGCCAATTCTTCTGAAAAAATAGTTGCAGGAATTCTGCCGGTCACAGGATTTTTCAGCATG
>DASZPW010000171.1:0-3233 GCA_035550155.1 Chitinophagaceae bacterium
AACGGATGGCTGAGTGCAAAGCTTGCCGCAATTTCTTCGGCCTCCGTTACAGGAATTGATGTTAACAATGAAGAGATCGCCCAGGCCAAAAGAATTTTTAAAGACCTGAAAAACCTTCGGTTTGAATATGGAAATATTTTGGAAAATATTTTAGAAGGGCAACAGTTTGACATGATCATCTTTGCTGCTTCTATACAATATTTTCCTTCTTTCCGAAAAATAATACAACAAGCCCTCTCATTGCTACGACTGAACGGAGAGATACATATCATAGATTCTCATTTTTACAATCGGAATGAGTTGGAGGTTGCAAGACAAAGGAGCAAAGAATATTTTGAAAGGATCGGCTTTCCCGAAATGAGCAGTCACTATTTTCATCATTGTACTGATGAATTAAAAATGTTTGATAGTAAAATATTGCGTAAACCGGGTAATATAAAAAAATTCATTTTCGGAGACAATAATCCATTCTACTGGGTCTGTATTCAAAATTTGTAGATCACCAATGGGCAGCCAATCACTATATCATACTTACAAACGGTACCGGACATTGCAGACCGGTAGGATCACCGCTTTACCCATTGTAATATTAATGCCGCACAGTGCCTGCAATTGCCGTTGTGCCATGTGTGATATCTGGAAAGACAATCAGCATTTAAAACAGTTGACAGAAAAAGATATTACTGATCTCCTGGAAGCTTTTAAAAAATTTGAAACAAAGCAGGTGGTCATGTCGGGAGGAGAAGCGCTGTTGAATCCGAATTTTTTCAGGTTTTGTGAGATACTAAACGATCAAAATATAAAAGTGACTCTTCTTTCCACAGGATTGACTTTGAAAAATCATGCACGGCGATTAACGGAATGGGTCAACGATATTATCGTTTCCATTGATGGCGATGAATCATTGCACGACAGCATCCGGAATATCAAAGGTGCTTACCAAAAACTAAAAGAAGGAGTACGATCTATAAAATCAATTAAACCTGGTTTCCGAATAACGGGAAGGTCGGTAATTCACCGGCTGAATTTCAGGCATTGGCCTTCTATTATACAAAGTGCAAAAGAGATCGGCCTTGATCAGATAAGTTTTCTTCCTGCAGATATAAGTAGTCATGCATTCAACCGGGAAGTGTTGTGGAGTGATTCAAGGCAACATGAGATCTTACCATCAGCGGAAGAGTTGCCAGAGCTGAAACAGATCGTTACCAATCTCATCGATGAACACAAAGATGAATTTGAAAAAAAATTCATTGCTGAAAGTCCCGAAAAGATCCGAAAGATATACAGTTACTATGCGGCCTTTTATGGTTTAAATCCTTTTCCTTATAAAAAATGCAATGCGCCATGGGTTTCGGCAGTGATCGAAGCAGATGGTACCGTGAGACCCTGTTTTTTTCATGAAGCTCTTGGAAATATTCATAAAAATAAGTTGGATGAAATTCTGAATGGAAACCATGCGATGGATTTCAGAAGGAATCTTAATATGGACTCCAACAGTATCTGTGAAAAATGTGTGTGTTACCTCAACCTGCCACCAACCATGAATCCGGCTGCCGTAAATTAAATCAGATGAAAAAAATTCTTTTTACTCATTCTTATTTTCTGCGCTTTGATCCTAAGCAATGGAAGACAGGACAGCCTTATGCTCCGCTGGGAACTTTATATGCAGCTGCGTTGATGAGAGACCATGAATATGCCGTTTCAATATTTGATAGCATGTTTGCAAAATCTCCGAATGAGATTGTACCTGCATTAGAATCTTTCCCCGATTTTTTTGTGATCTATGATGACGGCTTCAACTATCTCACAAAAATGTGCCTCACGAATATGCGTGAAGCGGCATTCCAAATGATCCGCTTGGCTAAAGAAAAAGGATGCACCGTCATCGTTTCCAGTTCTGATGCGACTGATCACTATGAACAATACCTGGGCGAAGGAGCTGATTTTATTTTGTTAGGAGAAGCGGAATTGACATTGCTTGAATTAGCCGATGCGATCAAAAAAAACGAAACCAACTTTATCAATATCCCGGGACTGGCATTCAAACAAAACGATGCAATAATAAAAACTCAAAAAAGAAATGTATTGCGGGATCTTGATTCCCTTCCTTTTCCCGCATGGGACCTTATAAACATAGAACCATACCGGAAAATGTGGATGAAGAGCTCCGGCTACTTTTCAATTAATGTGGCAACAACCCGTGGCTGCCCGTTCAAATGCAACTGGTGCGCCAAACCAATTTATGGCAACCGTTATAATTCAAGATCACCGCAAAATGTAGTGGCTGAAATAAAAATGCTGAAAGAGAAATTTCATTTTGATCATATCTGGTTTTGTGATGACATTTTTGGTTTGAAACCCGGATGGGTTCATGAATTTGCCGACCTGGTTGAAAAAGAAAACCTGAAATTCAAATTCAAGATCCAGGCAAGAGTAGACCTGATGGTGCAGGAAAATTATATCCGTGACCTCGGTCGTGCCGGCTGTGATAATGTGTGGATGGGAGCGGAAAGCGGTTCACAAAAAATTCTGGATGCAATGGACAAAGGCACAACTGTCGGGCAAATATTTGAGGCAACAAGATTATTGAAGAAAAATAATATCAAGCCTTCCTTTTTTATCCAGTTTGGCTATTTGGGGGAAACCCGTGAAGATATAAAGCTGACGATAAAAATGATCAACCAGCTTTTGCCTTACCAGATCGGAATTTCTGTTTCTTATCCTTTGCCGGGAACAGTTTTCTATGAAAACGTAAGAGCCAGCATGCAGGAAAAAACCAATTGGACCGATTCGGATGAGTTGGCGCTGATGTTTCACAATACTTATAAGCCCGCCTTTTATAAACAACTGCATCGTTATGTTCATAAAACTTACCGGAAACATCTTGCTATTGCCCTGATGAAACAACTTTTTTTACAACCACATCAATGGAGTTGGGTCAAGATCAAAAAAGCTGCATCCGCCATCTATTATTTGCCTGCAGCATTTTTTGCCAAACAAAAATTAGATCGTTTGCAAATAGCATAATGAACGAAACCATCATACATACCAACGAACAAAAAGCGGCCGAAGCATTTTCAAAGCAATCGGGCATCTTCGATCAATTATATTCCGGGAATGAGATCATCCGTTATAAAAGAAAAAGGGTCCGGCTTCATGTTCAGAATTTTTTGACCCTGAACAGTAAAATTTTGGAATTGAATTGCGGCACAGGAGAAGATGCCATTTGGTTT
>DASZPW010000172.1:0-6967 GCA_035550155.1 Chitinophagaceae bacterium
TTCGAAAACAGGATTTATTTCCGGGGCTGTAAAAGAAAGTGGCGTTTATTCCATTATGCTGAAAGCAAAAAATTCTTTTGGCGAAGCGAAAGCAACCTTAACTGCAAAGATCGGTGATACAATTGCACTCACTCCACCACTTGGATGGAATGGATGGAATGCGCTGGCCGGCCATTTGGATAAAGAAAAAGTTTTGATCTCAGCACATGCAATGGTTACATCCGGTCTGCGTGATCACGGATGGACTTACATTAACATTGATGATAGCTGGCAGGGAAAAAGAGAAGGGTCTCTCGATGCTCTTCAACCCAACGAAAATTTTTCCAACATCAAACAAATGGTGGATGAGATCCATTCACTCGGATTGAAAGCAGGTATTTATTCGACGCCTTATATCTCCAGTTATGGCAGTTATGTAGGAGGATCATCTGATTTTCCGCATGGTGGTGAGACGCATGACCTGATAAAGATCAATCATCAGCCATTCATGCACATCGGTAAATACCGTTTTGAAACCAACGATGCAAAGCAAATGGCGGAGTGGGGATTTGATTTTTTGAAATACGATTGGCGCATTGATGTAAATTCTGCCGAACGGATGCAGGATGCATTAAAGAAATCAGGAAGAGATATTGTTTTAAGTTTATCAAATAATGCTCCGTTTGAAAAAGTGAAAGACTGGATTCGTGTTTCCAATATGTATCGTACAGGCCCGGACATTCGTGATAGCTGGAATGATCTTTATATGCTGGCATTTACTTTGGATAAATGGGGACCTTATGGCGGTCCCGGTCATTGGAATGATCCGGATATGATGGTAGTGGGAAATGTTGCTACAGGACTTGACCTTCATCCGACACGTTTAACGCCGGACGAACAATACAGCCATATCAGCATATACAGTTTATTGGCTGCTCCGATGCTCATCGGATGCGAGCTGGATAAATTAGATTCCTTCACACTGAATTTACTTTCCAATGATGAAGTGATAGCGATCAATCAGGATCCGCTTGGTAAGCCGGCAAGATTATTAGCAGATGAAAATGGTGTGCAGGTTTGGGTAAAACCAATGGAAGATGGCTCGTATGCAGTAGGATTGTTTAACACAGATAATTACGGAAAGACACCGCAGTCATATTTCCGCTGGGGAAATGAGAAGCCAAAGTTATTTGAATTTGATTTTTCAAAAGTTGGTTTGAATGGAAAATGGAAATTGAGAGATGCATGGAGACAAAAAACGTTGGGTACATTTAAAGGAAGATTCAAGACAACGATCCCTTTTCATGGTGTTGTTATGTTGAGGATGTATCTTGCAAAATAAAATTTCAATAAATATCAGATCTGTTATATTTGATCCTGATCGGTTTAGCCAGCTCTTTTGTTGACCATAAAATTTTTAATATGAAAATGAAGAGCAGATATAATTATTCTCAATTCAAATTACTTCAATTGCTGATCATTGCTTTCCTTACACTATCTTCAGTGGCAATGACTACAAAGCCAAAGCCGAAAGTGTTGGTGTTTTTCAAAACAGCTGGCTATCATCACAGTTCGATAGCTGTAGGCAAAGTTGCTATTCAGAAATTAGGAGAAATAAATGGGTTTGATGTTGATACTACTGCCGATGCGGAAAAAATAAATTTTGAAAACCTGGAGCAATACAAAGCTATCATATTCCTGAGCACTACCGGAGATATTTTGAATGATGAACAGCAGGAAGCATTTAAAAAATATATTGAATCAGGTGGTGGTTTCATGGGTATTCATGCAGCTACCGATTGTGAATACGACTGGCCGTGGTACGGTAATTTGGTAGGAGCTTATTTTGGCGGGCATCCGGAACAACAGACAGCCACATTGAACATTGTTGACAAGAATAATATTTCCACGAAACATTTAACAGACCCATGGACAAGAAAAGATGAATGGTATAGTTTCAAATGGATGGCAACAGGTTTGCATGAACTTATCACTATTGATGAGAGCAGTTATAACCTCGGAAAAATAAGACCAATGGGGCATCATCCAATGGCGTGGTATCATGAGTATGATGGTGGCCGGGCTTTTTATACGGAATTAGGTCATACAGATGAATCTTTTTCTGATCCTCTTTACCTCAAACATATACTCGGTGGCATTGAATATGCCATGGGAATGACACACTACAAAAAACTTAAAGTAGATTAAACTATTTCCTTATTAGCCATCTCTTTATTTTTATTTGCTGCAAACAAAATGATAAGATCCTGAACCGATATGAATAGTAACATTTCCGTTTTGTTTGCCAACGATCTTGATATCTTTTACTGAACTAAGAACATTTCCGCTTTCCGTAACATTGCTCACATCAGCTGCAGGCAACACTACATCGGCAGAAGTGTTTGCCGGGATTTCTACATCAAAATATGTTTTGTCGTTCTCAGTTTTCCAGTGTGAACTTATTTTGCCATAATAAGTTTGCAGATCAGCATTCGCATAGGTCAGGCCACCACCGATGTGAGGATGAATGCTGATGTGTTTATACCCCGGTTCATCTTCATACGTATCAATTCCTGTAACTACCCGGTACATAAAATCACCTATAGCTCCATATGCATAGTGATTAAAAGAATTCATTCCGGGATTTTCAAAACTTCCATCTGGTTTTTCTCCATCCCATCTTTCCCAAATGGTAGTGGCGCCCATTTTCACGGGATAAAGCCAGGAAGGGTAGGTGTCCTGCATCAGCAATTGATACGCAATATCTATATAGCCAAAACGATTTAATACATGACATAGATAAGGTGTTCCAAGAAAACCTGTGGTCAGATGATTGTTGTAACTTTTTATATTCTCCACTAATCTTTCTGCTGCCTGCTTCCTTAATGATTCTGGTAACATATCAAAATTCAATGCCAGTACGTAGGCTGTCTGTGTACTTGAAACCAATCTTCCATATGGTGTGACATATTCTTTCAGAAATGCATCTTTTATTCTTAGTAGTAGATCTGAATAATGAGACACATCATCTGTTTTGCCTAAGACTTTTGCAGCATCGATCAGTAATTGTGTGGAATGAGCATAGAAACACTGTGCGATTAAATATTTATCTGTCACCGCGGCCCTGCCGCTATTATCATCATCCGGCCGATAAAAAAGCCAATCGCCAAAATGAGAGCCGGTATTCCAGAGATCATTGATGCTTTTTGAATGCATGTATTCCACCCATGCTTTCATGCTGCTGTATTGATTTTTCAGAATTTGTGTATCGCCATAAGCGAGGTACATATTCCATGGAATGATCGTGGAAACATCTGCCCATCCCGCAGAGCCTCCTGAATTGGGACCAAGTACATTTGGTATCACATGAGGAACGCTGCCATCAGGATATTGATCTGCCGCCACATCTTTCAACCATTTGCTGAAAAAATTGTTTACTCCCATATTGAAAGCGGCAGTTCTTGAAAACACTTCGGCATCGCCGGTCCATCCGAGACGCTCATCTCTTTGAGGACAATCAGTTGGCACGTCGAGGAAATTTCCTTTTTGCCCCCATTGAATATTATGCTGCAATTGATTGATGAAAGAATTGGAAGTGCTGAAGTCTCCAGTTTTTTTCATGTCTGCATAAAGTGCTACTGCAGTAAAATCGTCCGGGTTCAAATCGCCTTGGATACCTTCCACTTTGATATAACGAAAACCATAGTAGGTAAAATGAGGTTCAAACGATTCTTCACCATTACCATTCAAAATATATTTAGAAGTTGCTTTCGCTGCCCGGAGATTATCAGTATAAAAATTTCCATTCTTATCCAATACTTCGGCATGTTCTATGGTAATGGTATCGCCGGCTTTTCCTTTTACGTTCAGCATTTCCCATCCGACAAGATTCTGTCCAAAGTCAATTACTTTTTCTCCTTTGGGAGTAGTGATGATGTTGACTGGTTTGAATGTTTCATGTTTCCGGATCGGTTCATTGTACGTTGCGATCAAATTGTTATAAGAAAAATCTTCCACAGTCACGCCGCTCCATTTTGAGTCATCATAGCCCGACGATAACCAGCCATTTTTTTCAGCTCGATCATCGATGATCTCTCCGTCATAAATTTCTGAACTGATGATGCTGCCTGTTGCAGATCTCCAGCTACCATCAGAAATAATCGTTTCTTTTTTGCCATCTGTGTATGTGATCTCCAATTGCAGCAATAACGAAATATCCTTGCCATAAATATTTTTATTTTCTCCCCATGCCAGGTGGCCACGATACCAGCCGCTGCCCAACGTGACGCCGATCACATTATTTCCTGCATTCAATGAACCTGTTACATCATACACCTGGTATTCGAGTCGCTTGTTGTAGCTGGTCCAGCCCGGAGTCAGGTATGCATCGCCTACACGATGGCCATTGATCTGTGCTTCATATAAACCATGCGCCGTGATGTAAGCAAAAGCTGATTTGATTTTTTTCTTTATCGGAAATTGTTTTCTGAATAGCGGACTTTGGCGAAGCACCGGATCTTCGGCGTAGCCGGGTTCAATCCATTTCGCTTTCCAATCAGTTGTATTAAAGAAGCCAGTTTGAAAAAAAGCTGGTTCACTCCATGGCGAAAGATTGCCATTGTTATCCCAAACTCTTACCTGCCAAAAATATCGGTGCGAACTTTGTAAGGACTTACCTGAGTAAGTAACCATCACAGATTGGCCCGAAGAAATTTTACCAGATTCCCATACAATGTCTTTATTTTTTTCTGAACTCGTTACTTTGATCTCGTAAGCAGTTTGCATTACATTACGCCGATCGCTTACCAATTGCCAGCTGAAGCGGGGTTGTTTGATATCAAGCCCGATGGGATTGCTGAGATTTTCTGTCAGCAGGTTTTGAACTCTTACCTGTGCAATAGATGTCAGGTAAAATAATTGGGCGACCAAAAAATAAAGACTGTATTTTCTCATGACAAGCTTTTTATAAGAGGAAAGGTAAAAAAGAAATACACTAATTGGAGCAGAATTATTTTACTATAAATTGATGCATTCCTGCCTGAACGTTTTTAATATAAACAAATCCATTCTCGAAATTCATATCACGGGATCGTTTTCCATCGATGTACAGTTCTCGTTTAGCAGCATCAAACGGCATATAAATAGTAGCGGAGGTTCCGCCCGGGATTATCACATCCATCGTTGCTGAAGATTCATTCTTTTTATATGATACAAAGATTTCGCCTTTGATGGTCGGCGTTTTCAAGCTGGCGAAGCCAAGATTTCCAACCTGTGGTTTGATCTGGAACATTTCAAATCCGGGAGACAATGGCTCAATGCCCATCAGCTTTCTTACAATAATATTTGCCGGAGCAGCGCCCCATGCATGATTCCAGTCGAGGTTTGGTTTATAAACTTTGTCCCATGCTTCCATCGTGATAGTGGAGCCGCTGCGGATCATATTATACCAGCTTCTTTGAGTGGTAGCATTTAATAATGTCAGCGCATAGTCCCCTTCATCGTTATCATATAATGCTTCCAATAGAAATTGGGCGCCGTAAACGCTGCAAGCCATTTTTCTTGTTTTTATGAAACTGATCACTTTCTCTTTATCATCTTCGGGCACTAACCCGAATTCTAAAGCAAACATATTTGCATGTAACGAACTATGGTCGGTGCTGTCTCCATCTTTTATCAAACCTGTTTTGGCATTTACAAAAATCTCCTGGTATGATCGGTAAACTTCTTTTGCCTTGTTTTCATAAAATGCAGCATCCTCTTTTTTACCAATTAGTAAAGCTATTTGATGCATTAGTACAAGATCACGATAATAAAAAGCATTTACAACGGCATTATAATTTTTATAAACAAACCCATCTGTTTCTCCATCGTACTGTTTTTCACTCCCAATATAATTACTGCTATGCGGCCAATCCACATTATCACGAAGCATTTGTTTATCGTCAAAACTTTTCGGGAAATGAATAGACTCCAAAAAGTCAGGGGTTTGTTTTCCTGTCTTCGTACTGATCAGGCTATTACTGTCTGCGAGAGGCAATAAGATTTTTTTCTGAAGCTCCGGGTAATATTTTTTTAAAAAACGATCATCACCCGTGTACATATAATCGTTCCATGCTAATAAGACATTTTGCAAACTCCATTCTGTTGGCCAGGTAGGATAATAAATAACGTAGGCCATCGAGCGTCTTGCCATGCTGTACTCCGGGTCAACGGAATAGTGTGATAACTGGTTGATCAATGCATCCGCTTCATAAGGAACTCGTTCCCGGTCGCCATCTACATAATAACCACTGAAGCTGGTAGCTTTCTCCGTGTATTTACAGAGAGCCCACACCTTATTTAATATTGTATCGCTGGAAATGAATTCGGACGCATTGTCATCAAAAGGATAATTTACCATTTTCCGTTGAACAGATCTTTTATCAATTCTTCCGGGAAAGTTTTCAATTGATACATACCTGAAAGGAAAAACTTCTCCAATATAATCCGGCATTAGTATAGGACTGTTGCGGTGATTTCTTTTTTCATTTGGTGGCCAGGCTATAGTATAATCGTGAGTTCCTTTTGTAACATAGAGACTGAGTTTTATGTAACGGATATTTCCGCTTTTTTTCAAAAGCTGCTGATCTTTTTCAATGTCTTCAGCGGCTTCTATCCTGATTGAATCGTTTTTTGTGCTGGTCAAATGCAGTAGGAGCTGGCCAAATGCATCTTTACCAAAATCTATAAACCACGAACTGGTATCTTTTTTAATAATGAGTTGTGGTTTCTGTATCGCTGCCGTCAACGGATAATGTGAAATATTCTCGGAAGAATCTTCAGGAGTTAAATAAAAGGCTGCTGTCGAAGAGAACGAAGAGGGCTGATCTTTTTCATTCCATACTCTCACTTTCCAGTAATAAATTTTTCCGGATTTCAACGATCTTCCGTCATAAACTGCCCTGCTATGATCGGATATTATTTTTTTGGAATCCCAATGATCCGGATG
>DASZPW010000173.1:0-2220 GCA_035550155.1 Chitinophagaceae bacterium
TTTTAATTTATTTTTCGCCCAACTTTCATTGAAGACACCTGCCGGGTGTTGTTTAGCAGCTTCGGCAAACCATTTTTTTGTTTCCGGACCCACTTTTGAAAATGCCTGCACGGCGATGTCCTTAGTATCGGGGGAAAGATGGTTGTAATCGATCACCTGCGAAAATCCACGACTTACCATTGCTATAAAAAGCAAAAACAAACATGTTGGTTTCATAAGAGTAAGTTTGAGAATTGAAGTGATTATTAAAGTTACTCAAAAATTCCGGGAGCCTTTTTTGAAAAAGCTGTAAGACACATTGCATAATTTAGCAAGGAAGCAATGCAGTCAGTCTCATGAATAAGAGTTCAAAGAAAATAGAAGTGAAAGGAAACCTGATCGATAACGAAACCCGCTGTATTCACTATCATTCACCCCTGGATATTATTGCAATAAAATTTAAATGTTGCAATGAATATTATCCCTGTTATCAATGTCATGAAGAAGAAGCGGAACATCCGGTACAATTATGGAAAAGAGAAGAATGGGATCAGAATGCCATTCTCTGTGGAACATGTAAAACTGAATTAACTATCCGGCAATATATGGATTCTGAAAACCAATGCCCGATTTGCGGGACAGCATTCAATCCAAACTGCAACAAACATTATCATTTGTATTTTGAGACATAAATCTTCCTTTGTCATTCACAAAAAAAGACAAGCGTTAGCTTGTCTTTTAATTCAAATATTTTCTAATCCTTTATTTTTGATCTGACGATTTTCCCACAACTTCATAATGGATTGTATTCCCATCCACTACTTCCTGGTAATAATATCCGGACGGTGACTGAAAATATTTTTGTTTATTGATCACCACCACTTTGCTGTCCGTCGGTAATTCATCAACCCTGTCCCCGATCTTTACTCCGCTCCTGTCATCATTTTGAGTATTACTGTTATTGCTATCACTATTGTTATTATTGCTGCCATTGTTGTTATTGTCGGAATTGATAGTATTATCTGTATTCAGTTTCCCATCAATGCCAACAACCTTATATAATACATCATTGCTATCAGTGATCTCTTCTTTGTAGTAAGTGCCATTTGATTCATAATACTTTTTCCCGTCTATTACAACCGGCTTTGCATTACGGGGGAGTTCCGGAATTTTTGCACCTATTGGCGGAGGCGTTACTTCGTATTGATCATCGCCATAAGACCTGTAGTAAATGCCATCGTAATAATAAAACAAATGCGGCCCGACATAAATAGAACTATATCCAAAAGGAAGTGCTCCTATATGCATTCCAAAATAGAGCCCTCCGGGATAATACCGGTAAGCAGGAGCATAATACGGGTAATACCCGTAATTTCTATAATTAAACCCAATTGATACGATCGGCCTGCTGTAATAAGAATGGTATCCCCTGCTTCTTGATTCGTAACGTCGGCCTCGTTGGGCATTAAGGTTGCTGCTGATGACCACGGTTATCAATAATAAAGTCAAAAGCCTGAAAAAGAATTTTGCTGTGTTCATAGAGGTATATTTTAGTTCGAAACTAAATTTAAAACTATTCTTTCAATATCGCCGGGGGAAGGCTCAAGATTAACATTTACTTGCCGGCCATCAAGTCATTCTGAATCGGGATCAAATTTGGCCGATTATAAATATGCTAAAAAGCAGTAAAGCGATCCCGCATTCTTTATTTTTGTAATGTACCGAAAATCATGTCATGAAAAATAAAAAACAGATCCGTCCATTCCGTTTATTTTTTTTAATATTTCTATCAATTGCTTTTACTTTTTTTTCCTGCACCGCTATTAAAGAACCGGTCTTCAACGGCATCGATGAACTGGAGGTTACAGGCATGGGACTGACCGGATCAACACTATCACTTCATTTGAATTATTTTAATCCCAACCGGTCCGGCCTTCAGCTAAAAAATGCGGAAGGCGATGCCTGGATGGATGAAACGTTGTTAGGCCATTTTAAAATGGATACTTCAATTAAAATATCCGGTCATTCAGATTTTATCGTTCCTGTAAAATTGAATGTAGATATGAAGAATGCGTTGAAAAACATTGCCACATTACTAACAAAACCTGAAGTAAATTTTAAGATCGATGGCAAAGCCAGGATCGGCAAAGGTGGAGTATTTATCCATTATCCGATCCGGTATGAAGGAAAGCAGGATGTATCGAATTTATTCCGATAACTGTTCTTATTTCTATGGTGTAC
>DASZPW010000174.1:0-3354 GCA_035550155.1 Chitinophagaceae bacterium
CGGCGCAATTTTTCACCGACTTGTTTACTGTATTTAATGGCAAGGTCCGGGCGCTTCTTCAGCAATTGCTCAAAATCCTCAATAGAAAAAGAACAAAGGCTCACATCTCTTTTATATGCTTTGGCAAATTCCCCATTCAGATTATTACGCTCCAAAGAAAATTGTCCGAAGATCTCTCCTTCTTTGATGATCTCTTTGATAATCTCGTTTCCGGTTTCATCAATGTAGCCGATCTTAATATACCCGTCTTTTACAAAATAAAGTTTATTGAGATGATGTGAATCGAAATAAATATACTCTCCTTTCTTCGCCTCTATAAAATGATGGGCAATGTCTAACTCTTCATATTCTTCATCGCTCAGGTGGCACCAGAGGTCATAGTTGCGGATCAGCAGAAATTTTTCATCCTGGCTCATCGGGTTTCGTTTGAGAAAATAAAATTACAGAATCAGGAAGTCATGGTTTAGTCAAACTTTTCCAGCATACGGAAATGGCGTTTAGCCTGGCGCAGATAATTTCTTCCTTTTACATAAGACCAGTACAGGGCGCCATTTTCATGATTGTATTTGCTGATCTCGTATAATGCTTTCCAATGCTTCAGTATTTCTCTATATGCCTGCCAGATACTCATTCCGGCATCGTAAATATGATTGGGTTCGGCGCCGCTGCCATTGAATTCAAGAATGCTGTAATTTTTCCCGGCTTTCAGTTCCTCAATGGAATTACATTTAATATCGTATCGGCCGTAATAAAATTTATCAGTGTAATGGCTGATCCCGTCAAACACTTTCAGCAAATCATCATCAATTTGGTCATGCAGGTTGATGAATCGTGCACCACGATTGTGATTGCCGGCATAGGATAAATAAAAATGTTGTCCCACCGGCAAGACACGATCCAGCCGGTGTTCATGCCGATGTTTCATTTCTTCCAACCGATATTTTGCACGGGGATGTTTCAGGATCAATTCCCATAATGTGCTGGTACCATCGCCATACACTTCCAGCAATTCTTTTTGAATAAACCCGCTGATAGTTCCTTTCATCTGAGCAGGATGGCGATAATAAAACACACTTACTTCCACCGGCATTTCAATTAGTTCCTGAACAATATATTCAACCGGAATGCGGCTATGATATTTTTGAAACTGATCTTCATTTTCAATTTTTCGAAACAGGATCCCTTTCATACCTACATCAGGTTTTACGATGAACGGGTAACTGAAAGCAGCATCACAAAAAACTTTTTTCTTTACTTCATCAAACGGAAGATCATGTAGGATATAAATTGTTTTCGGAAAAGAACCTGGCGGCAATTGATCATACATCTCCCTTTTACTTTCTCCTTCAAATCCCCCGAATGTGATCGTTGGATTAGAAGAACTGAAAAACCAGACAGAGCGGCTTTTGATGCAATACCATATCCATACAAAACTGATCGGGAAATACAATACATAAAAATTCCATAGCTCCCAGTTGGTCAGACGTTGAAAGAATTTTTTGATTTGCATGGTTAGTTAAACAAAAATAGATATTGAACCTGTTATTTGGCAATTTTTATAAAACGGATTACATTTAATTAAAATTTGTATAGCCATGCAAAAAATAGTTGTTTCAGTAATTATACCGCTATTTTTTTTATTGACAGCTTATACGGCAAACTCTTCAGTAATTATTCCTTTCAATAACAAACCAGTTTCTGGTACAGCAATATATAGAAAGATCTCTTCACTTAAGGTTAAAGACATGCAGCGATCATTAGGAAGAAAAATGACTTTAAAAGAAAAGATCGGTTTTTTACTTCTGAAACATCAACTCAGGCATCAGACCGGGGATGGTAAAACACCGGGCAGTACAGCATTTTCATTTGCATTGATCGGCCTTGGACTATTATTGCTGGGATTATTTATTCCATATGTAATTATAGGGTCAATCGTTGCGGCAATTCTGGCCGTTGCGCTGGGATCTACAGCTTACAAAGAAAACCATGCAGATAAGAAAGCACATGCAGCAAAAATAATCGGATGGCTTACACTCGGTATTGTTGCATTGTTTGCTCTGCTCGCTGTTATTATTATTGCCACCTGGACATCCTGGTTCTGATATAACATACAGCAGCCATTTTTTATTTGTATTATTGCAAATAAATTCCCTCTGAAATAATGGTCATCAAAACAGCAGCAGAATTTTTTGCTAACGGAGAAACTCCCGATGTGCTTTTCTGGGTGGGATGCGCCGGCAGTTTTGATCAAAGGGCTCAAAAGATCACCCGTGCATTTGCTACCATTTTAAATACGGTTGGGGTTAAATATGCTATTCTTGGAAAAGAAGAAATGTGTACCGGTGATCCGGTGCGCCGTGCCGGAAATGAATTCCTGTTTCAGATGATGGCATATCAGAATATCCAAACGTTGAATAATTATGGTATTAAAAAGATCGTTACAGCCTGTCCGCATTGTTTCAATACGTTGAAAAATGAATATCCGGAATTGGGCGGCCATTTTGAAGTGATCCATCATACAGTTTTTCTGCAGCAATTAATTGATGAAGGAAAATTAAAACTCAAAGAAGGTGGCTCCTTCAAAGGGAAACGCATCACTTATCATGACAGCTGCTACCTGGGAAGAGCAAATAACATTTATGAAGCACCAAGAAAAGTATTGGAAGCATTAGATGCGGAATTAGTGGAAATGAAACGATGCCGCAGCAAAGGATTATGTTGCGGAGCCGGTGGTGCTCAAATGTTCAAAGAGGAAGAAAAAGGCGATACCCGTGTGAACTTTGAACGAACACAGGAAGCTATTGATTCCAATGCAGGCATTATTGCAGCTGCCTGTCCTTTTTGCAATACCATGCTAACAGACGGAGTAAAGAATGCGGAAAAAGAAGAAACCGTAAAAGTGATGGATATTGCTGAACTTCTTGCAGAAAATCTTGAATAAACGCAGCACAGCTTTTTTTGTACAACTTTAATCCTGTTTACTGAATAATTTTTCCTGAACAAGGATCGCTTCTTTTAATTTACCTTTTGGAACCGGGATCCTCACTTCGTTGATTTTTTCAAAATTAGCCCCAGCTGAATCATACCGAACCTCCAGGACGTTGATCTTTCCATCTTCAAGAATATTGACTCTTCTCAATGAGCTGTTATTTGTACTGAACCTGTGATGTGTTTCACCCACAGAAATTTTATCTGGAGTAATTTTAACTTCAGGTATTATTTTTTTGGCACCGAACCCTAATAAATGAATGAGCCGATAAAAAAAACCTTTACGGCGGTTTTCCTGGCGCAAAAAATTGTTCCATTCCCGGCGGGTGTATACCCAATGCGCCAGCACCATTTTTTCAGTATGGC
>DASZPW010000175.1:0-5085 GCA_035550155.1 Chitinophagaceae bacterium
CAGGCGAATGGCGGGAAAACAGAGATTTGCAAGCCTGTCGCTTCACTTTCCCAAAAATCATCTTCATTCAGGCGCATATTTACTTTCTTGCCCTGCAGCAGACTTTCAGGACAGTACCCATCAAAATAAATTTCCATTCAGGTAGAAGTTTTTAAAGGAATATTTTTATTATAAATTTTATCCATTTGATAAAGGATCCTGTCGGACTTTGAAAAAGGAATATCATAATCCTCTGAGATTTTCTTTAACCTTTCAATATAATTAAAATATAACTCAATCTTCTTCTCAAGATTATAAGGAATATTCAGGGAATTTTCATCTGGAGTTATAAAACGATAAACACGCTGATCGATGATTTGCAGATGATTCGGAACAGCAAACCTTAAAACAGTTGAGGCCATGGGCAAATCGAATCCTTTTAATCCAAGCAGTTTTCGTAGTAGATCCTTAGCTTTTTCATTAGAATAATTTTTTCGTAAGTCGTTTATATCAGTAATAAGGTCTTTCGTTAGTGTTGGATAGCGATTTGTTTTCCAAAGTACGATTTCCAACAATGTAATTTCTGAAAAATCTTCGGAATAGCTATCCAACTTTTGGGTTAATAACGGTTGATAACTGTACTCTTCTTCGGCTCTACCGACTGCATTTTTAAATTCAATAATGTCTTTTAATTTTTTCATATTAAAAACCTCATTTATAGTCCGATAAATTTGTGGGCATACTAAATACTCTGAAATATTAATATCGAATAGATTTAAACTTTACAGATTACAAAATTTATTTTATCAAAGCCTCCACAAGTTGTTTAAAGGCTTCCGGATTTTTTTTAAGATTATTTTCAGATATATATGTACTTCGTGGGTTATCTAATTCGATCAATTGTTTTTCAATTAATTTATAGTTTTCTAAAATACTTCTCCCTTTTTTTTCATTAAAATGAAACTGTAATTTTTCGTTCCCTTTCAATTCTGGATATTTTTGTAAATAGTATGTCAGGCCATCTTCCCATTTCTTAAAAGAACGAAGACATACTATTAGTTTCTTGTTTGCCATCGCCTCTAACACTAATGAAAAATTATACTCTTGGCTGGGGAGATATTGTTTACTATACTTGAACTTATTAGAATGATATGGAAAAAACTGAATCATCGCCATCTTGTTAGCAAGCATATCTATCGTTATGCCTTTATCAATTACAGCTTTAAATCGTTTCTTAATATAGTCATGACCCGGCGAGTCTTTACTTAAGGATTCATCAAAGTAATAGTATGGATTTTGTGTATTTTCATGGTTAAGATTATTCTTTAATATAGTTTCAACTCTCCCATTGTAATTCGCGTACCATTTTCGTTCTCCTCCCTCATAGCCTGGATTAAGAGCCAGAAGAATGACTGTTGCTGTTTTGGGATTTCCCACATAAGGTTCAGGAAACAAATCTGTTCTTAGTTTATATGGCTCATTAAGAGACGAATATACTCGATCAAGAATTGCCTGATCATCTTTGTGAATTAATTTTTCAGAAATAATTTCCCATTTGAAATCTTTGATAATACTCATATGCTATGTTTTTTATGACGTGTAAAATTAATATCCACTACTCTGCTCTATTTAAAGTTGTCGAACTAAACTAACCAGTATTATTCTTTTGGGCTTCTTTAATCATGTGAATCAACTTATCTTTTAAACCCGATGGGCTCACTACCGTTAACCAGTGTGCATACTGCATTAGCAGTAATTCCAAGTCGATAGTTATGGTCACCTTCAGGCTGAACAGGACATCACCATTGGTGTATTCTTTTTCTTTTTGCTGAGAGCTATGTAGTGGCTGCGTTTCAAAATAGGGCACCTGTGATTTTTTGACCCTGAGTAACACGGTTTCCGGCTGTAGATCCTCACCGGTGGTGATACCAATGGTATGCTGGAAATAAGTATCCGGATCAAATGATTCAATGAGAAAGGAACCGGGTTGTTTAACAAACACTTCTTTTATCCGGTCGAGCGATAAGGTAATTATCTGGCCTGTTTTCTTTAAACGCGCAACCAGGTACCACCTGTGTTTAAACTCTTTGAGTAGATAGGGATAAACCAGGAATGATTTGGCACCCAGGTCGGAAAACCGCTGATAGCGGATTTCTGTTTCGGCCCTTTTGTCAATCGCTTCAAAAAGTACGGTAAAATACTTCTTGAGACCCTGTTGAATAGGATGATGTTCAAACCGCACGATATTCTTATTGTCCGCCGCATTTACATGCAAGTGCATCTGCAACTGGTTTAACAAATCATCAAGATCAGAAAAAGGTGTTTCTGACTGGATATTTTTAATGAGCGCAAGAATTTTTGTGAACTTTTTCAACGTTTCTACTTCAAGTGTTGCGGGGCTGAATGTAAAAGCGTCTGCATAATAGTAACGACCATGCTTGCAAACCAGAGGCGCTTGATACTTTTTTCGCAAGTAATTGATGTCGTTGTAAAACGTGCTCTCGCTGATTTTAGAATCTTTTTTTATTCGCCGGTCGAAATTCCCTGATTCCTCAAATTTTTTTTCGATTTCAGCAATCAACCGCTCCCGTGTCCAAGCTACCTGCTTACGATAGGCCAGGCATTCATGGATAATTTTTATCCGTTCATCTAAATTTTTATTTCTGGGCATGCATTGCTCGCTTTAAATAGGCCGGAGTAGCCCTGTGTAGATTTGTAATACTAAAAATAACCAATATGGATTTATTGACAAAGTGTACAGCGTATATAAACACATTGAGATCCCTCTTTGAAAAAGGCGTTTTTACACTAGAAAGCTGGGAGCCTGTTTACGATTTGGAAGATGATATCCGAAAATATTTTGGATTGCCCGCCTCGTTTCGCATTTCTTCATTTCTGCAAAAAACAGCAAACCGGAAAGGTACTATTGAAACAGTAGTCTACGGCTTTATAGAAGATGTGCAAATGTATGCAGCAGGCTTTCTTTCAGAAACGCCGCAAACTGACCGGCAAATACTGGAAGCTGGTAAAGCTGGCCGGGAAGCATTCGACAATGTACTGCCGTATATGGATATTTGCCCACATACCTACTGTGTATTTATCTATGAGGAACTCTATTGCAGGGATACCATAAGTACCGATGAAGCTCTCGCGGCATTCCGCGCCTTTTCAAAAAAAGAGAACGAAATATCGAACCTAATCAGGTTTAAGGATGATTGTGTAATAAAAATAAATTTTGATATTTATCGGGCACTCTGCAGCCAATTCATACCATATTTGGACAATTATTTGCAATATCAAATAGACATTCACACCAGGCACCCTGCAGATAAAAAAGACTGGGCCAATTTATTCCGACGCAGCAGTCAGCTATCCCGACGCATGTCAATAGATCATTTCTTTGTTACTAAAATTCAGTGTTTTCAACATCAACCTATTTGTTTCTTAAATATCATTTTTCAGCAATGCAAACAGCGCTGGTATGGGCTTATTCTGCAATGCCTCGGCCATGATTTAGAGAAAATACTTGATCATAGTCGGTATAACAATCACGCATCACTAATCAGAGCCAATCTTTCGGAAAATGTATCAGAACTTGACCTTCGTGATTTTTGCATGAACCAGTTAGAAATAACAGGCCTGATCATCGGACTGGAAAGAGTCGATGAGGTGAATTACGGATATTACGATCTTCTCTTCGTTTACGACAATCTGGAAATCAATTCTGATCAGTTGCCATTTTAAAAGATATAAACCATGATTTCAACATTTAGTCATAACCAACTTGATTTATATGAACTGGTACAGCAGGAGTGGAAAAACCGTACCTATAATTATAAAAATTCGCACTACGAAAAAGATTGCAAACAACTAATCAGCCTGGTTTTTAAAGAAGCCGAACTGGAAATTCCAGCACTGATTTTTTTAGACTCGCCATTGGCCGCAAGCCTTGCCTATATGGTAATGAACAGGATAAATAAACCAGAACGCATAGAACGATTCAGCATAATGAAATTGCTGGAAGAAGCCTGGGATGAAACACTGATTTTATCCCAAAGTCTTAACAACTATGGTTGGTATATCGAAAATTTAGAGGATTTCAGAAAACAGGTTTTGAATCAGCTCAGGCATCTAAACTTCAATAACATTGCCACCTGTCAAATACCCGACGGAGGAAACATATTCCACAATTTATATTGGAGCCGGAATGCAGAAGACTTAAAAAAAGAAGTCAGTCATCATATTTGGGAATATTATTTTCCAAACGACTATGGTATAGGGGGAGAATTCATGACATCTTCATTGAATATTTTCAAGGATGAAAATAGGAAAAAAGACCCCTGGAATTATGAATGCTTTATCTTTTACGATTTTATGAGTCGTCTTGGGGTTATGAAAGATTCTTTATTTAACCTTCACAAAAGTCTATTGCTAAAGGGAGTATTTGATTTTTTTATCAGTAGCGGATTCTGTTTTGTTTGTAAACTCCCTGTATCTGTTTTAAGAACCAGGAGCGGGAAACTCCACAGCTATGAAGGGCAGCCTGCTGTGGAATTTATGGATGGCTTAAAATTCTATTATAAAAAAGGCAGAAAAATTGATGCTGTCGAAAGCATTATGCTGTGAGCAGTGAAATACACTGACACGGCATTAAAAACATGGCAGGGAAGATATGACATATTCCTGATCGTCCCTTTCAGGAGAAGGATGCCTTTTTGTTCTGCCATAAGACGTGTCTGAAAAAATGAAAAGATCGGCCTGTTTCCGGGGCACATTCCGCTCAGGCCCCGTACTGCCTGCTAGCGGGGCAGTACCGGTTAGCTGCAATTGCAGTATAAGGTTACAATTCCGCTGCAGCCCTTGCAAATCAACTGGCCGCTTTGGCATGTTTTGGTACAGTTTGGTACAAAACGGCCGGTTTGACCTGGTTTGACCGGTTTTGGCCGATTTGACCCCTTTTGACCGCCTGGGTGAAAGCCACGCAAAGCCCACTCAAAGGCCACTTTAAAGCCACCATAAAGCCACACAGGTGGCACCCCCGTATGGGATAAGAGATAAATGACTGCTCAGCCCTGCCTGCCAAGGGCTTTGTGTGAAGACCGCGAT
>DASZPW010000176.1:0-2614 GCA_035550155.1 Chitinophagaceae bacterium
ATAAGAATGGCAAAGCGCTGGTACATATTTTCGGACCAACTACCAATGAACGAAGAGGCTCTACGATCATCATGAATTTTTTTGATGAAGCCGGTAAAAAAATTGATGTAAGCGAAATAGAATTAAAAGCAAGGGAAAGAAAAATATCGCTTCGCACCGGCTGTTTCTGCAATCCCGGCATCGATGAGATCAACAATTGCATTACATCGGAGGAGTTATCATTGTTTTATTCATCAAGAAGTGATGCTCACTATGACAAGATTCATTTCCTCGGTAAAATGAGAGGAGCGATACGAATATCTTTGGGCTTGATGACGAATTATCAGGATTGTGAAAAGTATTTAGATTTTTGTAGAGAGTTTTTGAATTAAAACTCAGTAACCGACAACCAGAAACCGGTAACCATCTCTCACCCCTCCATTTCTTCTTTGATCTTTTTGTGATCTTTATCGCTTTACTTGTTCCAGCCTGCTTTCTATTACATTGCTAAAAGGATTTACTTAGCAACGTCTAAATTCATTTGGTATCATCGAAAATTAAGGGCCCGTTTTTTTGCTCTGCTTGTTCTCCTCCCTGATTTTTACATCCCGATCCGGAATACCCTGTGAAATGAAACATTTATTATTCATTTCAAAATCCATGTATGAAAAATCAAACTACCGAAACATCGGCCGTTGAAACCAAAAACACCAACCCTCAGCATCTCTATGTTCCCCGGTTAAGCGATAATGCTTTTTACCTGATTGCATTGGCCGTGTTATTAAGAAAATCGATACAACCCGCTAAGCTGAAAGAATACCTGGTCCCGCAAAAATTCCCCCGCTTCCGAAGCGAAGGAACTGATTGAACCTTCTGAATTCTATCCGTCCCCTTGATATTACAAACCGTACCCCGGGAAAGCTTGGCAAAAAGAAACGCTCTGTTATCTCTTTGGTATCGGGTTAGATCAGCCCTTAAGCCTGGAAGCCGTCGGAATGAAGTTTAATGTTTCTACGGAAAGGGTGCGGCAAATCAAAGAAAAAGCGCTGGATAAATTACGGACAACAATAAACGGAAATATATTGCGGAACTACCTGGGGTGCTAAATCATTTGGATCATTGGCAACTAATTCTTCTGCGGAACGTAGCAAATCTTCATCTGTCAGAACTCCTGCTTTTTTCTCTAATGGAATACTCTTAGTAAGCGATCGCCTACCTTGAATTACGACAAAAAATAATTATCTTACTTCTGCGTTTAATGAAACGAATCCGCCTCTGCGCATCCAAATTTCACAGCGCTCAACCCTCCGAAAACTGGCTTTCTGCTCTGGTAGTGTGCCCGAAGGACCTTAAGGGCCTTGATGCAAGTATATTTAATATAATTGAAAACCAACGTCAGATATATTTCCAGGATAGCCGCTATTATTACCATACTGGTAAGTTGCTTAATACTTTGCGGCTGGTTTTTTAATGTCCCGGGGATAGATACCGGGCTTCCGGGTAATCTGCGTATAAAAGTGAATACATCATTTTGCTTTTTATTCGCAGGCATTTCCCTTTTACTCTTAGATAACACCGCTGGAAAAAAATATAAGCAGGTCATCGCCCTGGTACTTGTGTATTTAATTTTATTAATTGCCGGGCTTACTTTAATTGAGTATATTTTTAAATGGGATGCTGGCATTGACCAGTTATTTGTGAAGCTACCTTTATCTTCTTCCGTTAAATCATTTCCCGGAAGAATGAGCCAGCTATCTGCGGTTATCTTTCTGTTCCTTGGTATTGTTTTTTTATTGTTGCACAAACGCAGATTTCACCTGCTTATCCAGGTCTTTTTGATGGCTGCAATGATTATACTCGCCTTGTCTTTAATTGTGATTGTTACGGCAAATCTCAATAATCAGTCATTTGGATTCATCATTTCGGTTTTGTCTTCCTGCTTTATTTTCCTGGTGCTTTTTGCGGGAACATTTTTCAGCCGCCCCTTAAGCTACTTGAAGTTTTCTTTTCAAAAAAAAATGACTGGCTACTTTGTATTGACCGTACTGGTACTGGTCATTATTTTCCTGGCAATAAACAGTAACAGTAACAGGGCAAAAAACACGACCCAATTACTGGAACACACCAACGAAGTATTATTACAAAACCGCCGCATTTTAAACCTCGGAAGGGATTTAGAGACCGGCACCTTGCGTTTTGTCATAACAGGTAATGAAGACTTCCTTACTTCTTTTTCTAATGCCTTGCCCCTCGTTCCAGCCAATCTGCAGCAACTCAGAGCGGTTACAAAAGGTGATACCTTGCAGCAGTTGCGCATAGATACTATCGAACAACTGATGGACAGCAGTATTATTGCAATAAAACAACTGATTGAAATAAGAAGAACTAAAGGATTTGAAGCTGCAAGCCGGATTTTTAAAGCCGGCAATACAAAAAACCTGCTGGCTCAATTAGGGCCGGTAGTATCCGCTATTGAAAACGATGAATATCAAAAGCTGAAAAGAAATGAAGCCACTAACGAACAGAACAGCGCCAACTCATCAAAGGTAATTGTCGTATTTCAGATCATAAGCGGTCTGTTGCTGCTGTCAGCCTTTCTCATTATATATAAAAATACCCGTGCAAGAAATAAAGC
>DASZPW010000177.1:0-4784 GCA_035550155.1 Chitinophagaceae bacterium
TACAAGGGCGTTGAAGTAGCAACTGACTTTGTATTTAATTATGGAAACCTGGTTCGTGATGGCTGGATCTTCTATGCGATTGATGGCGCTTACCCTGATCTTAACAGGTATGCGATCAACTTGCAACGCTGGCAAAAACCGGGCGACATAACCAACGTTCCGAAATACGTGTTTGGTTCAGGTAATAATTCCAATGCTTTCTCTACAAGATTCCTGAATAAAGGAGATTTTATACGATTGAGAAATCTTACTATCGGATATAATCTCAGCAACGCTATAGTTAATAAACTGAAGATCTCAGCGCTGCGTGTATATGTAAGAGGCACCAATTTATGGACAAAAACATATGATAAAAACCTGACCATAGATCCGGAACAAGGGATCACCAGCCAAAGTAATTTGAATATTTATTATACCAAATCACTTACCGCCGGACTGAACATAACTTTTTAATAATTAAATACGATTAAAAATGAAGACAACAATCAAAATATTTGTTCTATCCATCATAGTGGCAACAGTGACCACGTCCTGTAAAAAAAGTTTTTATGACCTGGTTCCCTATGATGGTTCACCCGCTAACGGAAATATAGCTTCCGATGCCGATCTGAATGTTTTAGCAAACGGAATGTATGCCGGTTTGAGAAGTGTCAACCTGTACGGAAGAACGCTACCGGTGAAAGGTGATCTCGCCGCCGATAATGTATATCTTAAAAACGGAAATTCCGGAAGGTATCTTCCATTTCGGGATTTTAATGAAACTACAGCAGATGCATCAGCAGGTGGCGTATGGAATGCGGCTTATTCATCAATTAAAGATGCCAACCTGATCATAAATTGCACATTGCCGAGTTCACCTGTTGTTGATGAACTAAAAGGTGAAGCGTATGCTGTCAGGGCATTGATGCATTTTGAATTGGTACGCAATTTTGCAACACCATTCACAGTAGATCAGAATGCCGCCGGAATTCCGATTGTTACCGCTTATAATCAAAGTGCATTGCCGGCCCGCAATACAGTTAAAGAAGTATACGATCAGATCATAGCTGATCTGAATCAGGCTTATTCACTTATTTCTTTGAACCAGGGCCAGTCCATTACGATCAATACAACAAGCTTTGTCAGGGAAATGAATTCTGAATTCATTTCAAAATATGCAGCTAAAGGCTTGCTGGCAAAAGTATATATGACCATGGGGGATTGGAACAATGCTAAAGCAGCTGCAATGGATGTGATTACCAATAGCGGTTTTTCTTTAGTAGATGCCGGAGACTATACAGGATACTGGGCAAATCCTGCCGGCAGAACAGACCGAACGGAAACTTTATTTGAGGTTTCGAGTGATGCTGCTTCCAATCTTTCCTCTAATCAATTGTCTGCGTTTTATCAGCAGCCGCCAATAGGTTATGGTGATCTTTGGATTACTGATGACCTGTACAATCAATACAGTGCTACCGACGTGAGGAAAGATGTAATTCTTATCGGCAACAGTGGTGGCAATACTGTTTATTTTAATAACAAATATTCAAATACTGCTAATCCGGCAGATAAAGACGACACTAAAGTTTTACGTTATGCCGATGTGGTATTGATTCTTGCCGAAGCGTATGCGAATCTGAATGATGATGCTAATGCAAAAATTTACCTGAATGATGTTGCTGAAGCAAGAGATCCATCATTTACAGGATTCACTTCAACCGGTGCGCAATTAAAAGCAGACATCATCAATGAAAGAAGAAAAGAGCTGGCATTTGAAGGAGACCGGTATTGGGACCTCATGCGGTTGAACCAGCCAATTACTAATCATCTGAAAACACAAAATCCATATCAGGCGCTTCCGATTGCAACGAATGATATTCATAGAATATTCCCGATTCCTCAGGCAGAAGTAGACGTTAATCCGAATATTGCACAGAATGCAGGATACAATTAGTCATTGCGTGTTAGTTTTGAATTATAAATTCCGAAAGCCGCTTCATGAGCGGCTTTCTAATTATGAACGGTTTTATTCATGTATGAATGCAATAAGTGGTATTTGAGGCATTAATTTTCATGCTCTGGTAAATAATAACGGAAACCTCAGGGTCTTTACAAATATCTTTGCCATTCAATACCGTTTTGATTCGAGTTGGTTTGAATTACAAATAAAACAGTTTTCTCATGTGAACGGTCAACAAAGACCAAGCAGGTGGTTGTCTAGCCGACCTGCTTTTTTTTGAATTTATTTAATTGATCGATATTTTGAAAAAAAAATCTCAACTAAGTATAGTTGAGATTTTTTTGTGCCCGGGACTGGATTCGAACCAGCACAACCTTTCGGATGCTGCCACCTGAAGACAGTGCGTCTACCAATTTCGCCACCCGGGCAGCTTGTCCCAATCTTTATTGGGAGGCGGCAAATGTAAATTCAAAATTCAAAAGTAAAAAGTAAAAAACTCATAAGTGAGTTATAATATTTTGACTTTTACCTTTTTACTTTTTACTTGTCATACGCTGACGTTGAAATCTCTCAAAGCATCATTTAAGCTTGTTTTCAGATCAGTGCTTGCTTTTCGCTGACCAATGATCAACGCACAGCTAACCCCGAATTCTCCTGCCGGGAACTTTTTGGTATAAGATCCCGGGATTACTACACTTCTTGCAGGGATCCTTCCTTTATATTCTATTGGTTCATTTCCGCTCACATCAATTATTCGTGTGGATTGTGTCAACACAACATTAGCGCCGAGTACTGCTTCTTTTTCTACTTTTACTCCTTCTACCACAATACTTCGGCTTCCGATGAAACAACCATCTTCAATGATCACGGGGCTTGCTTGTAACGGCTCCAATACTCCGCCAACGCCAACACCACCGCTGAGGTGAACGCCTTTGCCAATTTGTGCACAACTTCCTACTGTTGCCCAGGTATCAACCATTGTACCTTCATCTACATAAGCACCGATGTTTACATAGGATGGCATTAATACCACATTCCTTGCAATGTATGCTCCATACCTCGCTACCGCATGAGGTACGGCACGAACACCGAGGTCTTTGTAATTTTTTTTCAAAGACATTTTATCGTAAAACTCAAAGGGCTCCAGGCTCCAGGTGTGCATTTGCCTGATGGCAAAATACATCAGGATAGATTGTTTCACCCATTCATGCACCTGCCAGCCGGTTGCTTCAGGCGATGCAACACGAAGCTTTCCTTTGTCCACTTCTTCGATCACAGCCTCTATCGCATTGCTGTATTTTTCTTCTTTCAATAATTCCCGGTTCGCCCAGGCTTCCAATATCAGATCTTTCATATCATCTAATTTGAAGCGAAAATAAATGTTATTATGATACTTCAATTGCAGATTTATGTGATGATAACCAGAGATATTTTTTTTTTAATAACAATGTTCATATGTTTTGGTAATAAACTCATCAAGTCAAATTTTTGTAGTTTCATATATAAAAAACCCAACCCATGCGTTACCTCATTTTGTGTTTCATGCTTTTTACTTCATTATATAGTATTGCACAATCCGCCAGAAAAATTCATTTCAAGGCAGTCTTAATTGATACGCATAACGATGTTCTTTCATCATCTGTGTTAGAAGGGATAGATATTTCTCATCGTATCAACTCCGGTCAGAGTGATCTGGATCGATTCAAGGATGGAGGGGTAGATGTACAATTTTTTTCAGTTTGGACCGGTGAAAAACCGAGGAACGAGGAAGGCTTTTTCAAAGATGCCAACCAGGAGATCGATTCTTTGGAATTTATCATTTTACGCAATACGGACAGGATGGTGCCCGGATATACTTTTCGGGATGTAAAAAAAGGAATTCGTCAGAAAAAACTTGTTGCTTTGATAGGTGTGGAAGGTGGTCACATGATCGAAGGCGATCTGGATAAATTAGATAGCCTTTATAGAAGAGGAATGCGGTATATGACATTGACATGGAACAACAGCAACAGTTGGGCTACCAGCGCTATGGATGAAACAGAACATGCGGACAGTTTGCCGCATAAAGGGCTTACAGAATTCGGGAAACAAGTTATAAAACGTATGAATGAATTAGGTGTGATCGTTGATCTGTCTCATACCGGCGAGCAAACTTTTTATGACGCTATTGCTGCTACTACCAAACCAGTTTTGCTATCGCATAGTTCTGTTTGGAATATTTGCCCGGTATTCAGAAATGTGAAAGATGACCAGATACGGGCAGTAGCTAAGAATGGCGGAGTGATCTGCATAAATTTTTATTCAGGATTTCTCGACAGCAATTTTGCAAAGAAAATGGATGAGCTGGAAGGTACCCGTGGTAAGCAAATTAAAGATTCACTAAAACAATACTACGATGCTGCAAAAATGAATGAAATATGGAAGCAATATTTTTCGGCAGAACTGGAGCCCTATCGCCCCACCATTTCGAAATTGGTGGATCATATTGATTATATCGTAAAGTTAGTCGGCGATGATTATGTTGGCATCGGTTCCGATTTTGACGGCGTTTCATCTGTTCCGGTGGGATTAGATGATGTGACAAAGTATCCTTTGATCACAGAAGAGCTGAGAAAAAGAGGCTATTCCAAAAAATCAATCAAAAAAATTCTGGGTGGCAATGTACTACGTGTAATGAAAGCCAATTTCCATTAAAGAAAAAAGCACAAGAACCGGATTTATTCTTGTGCCTTGAGCCTTGCATCTTGAACCTTGAGCCTTGAATCTTGCACTCTTATCTTAAGAACAGCATTTCTCTGTATTTCGGCAGGTACCACTCTCTGTCATCTACCAGCAATTCGAGTTT
>DASZPW010000178.1:0-20560 GCA_035550155.1 Chitinophagaceae bacterium
CCAAGGCCGGACACCCGTTCCAATCTTGCCATCACTGATTTCACCATAGATCCCATTCATGGCGGATTAAGTTCCATAATGACAGCAGGTAAAAATATCGTCTCGGGAAAAGACAAGTATTATTTCTTTGAACCGGTTTACACATCAGGCATCAACCCTATGAAACTGATGCAATCGCAAAATGTAACAGTAACAACGCTGGAAGATTCCAAATTGAAAAAGATTGTAAAAGTTCAGGCTGATTTGCCAACGATGCAATCCTATAATGTTACCTACAGCTTATTCAAAAATGAAGGAAGATTGACCTGCCATTACAGTTTTGATAAAAGCATTGAGAAAAACAAAGAGTCCTTTCATATTGCTTTTCCATTTGACTTCGTACATCCTGATATATTTTATGGAGGTGATTCCGGAATGCTTCATTACAATTATGATCAATTGCCGGGCTCAAACAAAGAATTTGTTTGTGCTGAAAAAAATATCGAAGTACGATCCAATTCAATTACGGCAACTCTCTCCTCTCCTTTGGTTTGCCTGTATGAGGTTGGCAATATCATTGATGAGGATGAGACCAATGGCGTCAAGACATGGAAAACAACAAATGATACTACCAGCCCTTTATTCCTGTATGTATTCAATAACTATTGGCACACCAATTACAAAGCATACCAGGATGGGCATTTTGATTTTGAGATAGAACTAAAGTTCAGATCAAAGAAATAACAAATGATTTGTTTCATCGTCTTTGCGAGGAAACTGAAGATACTTTCATTTTTATTTTACCGCCGTGTCTCTTTCCGGAGGCGCAACATCAATTAAAATCAGTTATCATTATTCTCTTTCATGATCTCATCCTTGTTGAATAATTTTCTAAAATAAAAATGAAAAGTCTGCGGGCCGGAACCTTCGGTCATCGGAAAGGCATTTACCAATGACCAGCCCTGGAGGCCCATATAATTCAGCGCATCGGTTACGGAATTAAATTTTTTTATCTTCCCGGATACTTCATCTCTCATCCGTTTATCGCCGGAAAAAAATTTCCTTTCTTCCCCGAAATTCACATCAATAGTTACTTTGTTAGAAAGAAATCTTCCCTGCGCTACAAGTTCGCAATACTGTTCTACTTTGGTTGTATCCTGTGCAAATACTGTTATCGCAGCTAACATAAAAAGAGAGGTAAGAATCATTTTCATAACATATAATTTAAAAGTGATGAAATAAATTTTCGATGCCTCCCTTGTCGGCGAGACAAAAAAATGCTGAATAGAATTCCTACAATACAAGAGTGCGACGCAAGGGACGATGCCATGAAAAACCGAAGCTGGCGACATAACAATCATCCTTTTTGCACAGGCCCAACAGGCAACACCACTTTCCCATATACTTCATTCAACACACCAGCAGCTCCTGTGTAGATAGCAGATGCTCCGCAAAAAATGCCTTCATACCCGGTAAAAGTTTTTAAAGAAGCGTTGCCTGTTGCATCGCCGGCGGCTAATAAAAAGAACAGGATGACTAATGTGCCAAACACAATCTGCAAGGCTCTGCTGATCCTGAAAGTGCCGATGAATAAAATGAAAGTAAAGATGCCCCACATGATGAGATAAGCGATCACTCCTTTTGATGATGGGCCATCCATCCAACCCCACTTAGGCATTACTACCAATACGACAAAGGAAAGCCAGAAAAATCCATAAGAAAGAAAAGCCGTCATTCCGAAAGTATTATTCTTCTTCGATTCCATAATGCCGGCGATGATCTGCGCCAGCCCGCCATAACAAATTCCCATAGCCAATATCATGGAGCTCATTTCAAAAATTCCTGCATTGTGCAGGTTGAGTAATACGGTGGTCATGCCGAAGCCAAATAATCCCAGCGGAGCCGGGTTGGCAGAACTGTCTTTGATGGTGATGGTGGATTGATCCATGAGTATGTTGGTTTTTATTTTACTGCCTGGTTTGCATACTGCACCTACCCGGAATGACAAGCACTTTTCAAATCTAAATCTTTTATTTGAATCTATACATGGATGGGGAATGGTAGTGCTATCGAGGTATGCCATACTTTGGAAGTATGGCACACCTATCTAGTGATTTCGGTCTGTCTTAAAAACTACAGTTAAATGCTACCTTTAATACCTCCAAAAAACTTATCAGTATAAAATGAAAAAGATCACCGGCGTCGTCAAATGGGGCATCATTGGCTGTGGTGATGTATGTGAAGTAAAAAGCGGACCTGCATTTAATATAGTCCCCAATTCAAAATTGGTGGCCGTGATGCGACGCAATGCTGCCAAAGCAAAAGATTATGCCCTGCGGCATGGCGTTCCGAAATTTTATGACGATGCGAATGATCTGATCAATGATGAAGAGGTCAATGCTATTTATATAGCCACTCCACCTTCGTCTCATGAACAATACACAGAGATGGCTTTGGAGGCTGGCAAGCCGGTGTATGTAGAAAAACCGGTGGCCATGAATGCGGCATCCTGCCAAAGAATGATCGCCATGGAAAAACAATATAAGAATAAAGTAAGCGTGGCGCATTATCGCAGGGCTCTTCCACTATTCATTAAAATAAAAGAATTGATCACTGACGGGACCATTGGCAATGTAAAACTGATTCAACTGAAAATGCTGCAACCGATGATCAGCAAGATCATCACCCGGACAGATGATAACTGGCGCATCAATCCTGAAATTTCCGGTGGTGGTTTATTTCATGATCTGTCGCCGCATCAATTAGATATTTTGTATTGGATATTCGGCGAGCCTAAAGAGGTTCATGTCCTGACAGCCAACCAGGGAAAAAAGTACAATGCACCGGATCTTGTTTTATTACAGGCGGCTTTTAAAAAAAATATTTATCTCAATGCTGCCTGGAATTTTAACGTGGCTGAATCGTCCACAGCGGATGAGTGCGAAATCATCGGCGAAAAAAGCCGCATTCGATTTTCATTTTTTCGTTTGCCAACACTGGAGCTAACGACAACCGATGGCAAACAAAAACTGGAATTTGAAAATCCCACGCATATACAGGAACCGCATATTGATCATGTAGTGAAATTCTTTCGTGGTGAAGGTGAAAATCCCTGTTCGCTGGAAGAAGCACTGGTGACGATGAAGATCATGGATAAAGCAACAGGATAATAGGATCATTTTTCACCGCAACGAATAATTTTCAAATAGCTGGTTCAATAAATCTAAAAAGTGTAAGAAAATAATTTTAATCCTATCTTCATTACTTCTTTTAAAAAATAATTTATGAAAGTAAAAAGAAGAGACTTCATCAATATCTCGGCATTAGCGGCTGGTAGCGTAGTCGCAGGTATCAGCGCCTGCAACACCAATGAAAAATCAACTGCGTCAACCAATGGCTCTACCGATCTTAAATCAATGACGGGCGATGTAGTGCCTATTACATTAGAAGAAAGAAAGTCAAGAATTGCAAAGGCGCAGCAATTGCTTGCCGAACAAAAGATCGAAGCCCTTATATTGGATTCAGGTACATCACTTGCTTATTTCACAGGAATTCATTGGTGGCCGAGTGAACGAACGATGGTGGCGATCATTCCTGTAAAAGGAGATCCGTTTTATGTTTGTCCCGGATTTGAAGAATCAAGACTGCGGGAATTAATAACTATCGGTAAAAATGTTTATCCATGGCAGGAAGATGAAAGTCCTTATCATCAAATTGTGGTGGCACTGAAAGATGCCGGCATTTCGTCAGGAAACATTGCAATGGAAGAACGATTGCGCTTCTTCGTTTTCGATGGTGTACGGCAAGACGCTCCACAATTCAATTTTGTCAGCGGCACTCCCATCACCATGCCCTGTCGTATGTTCAAATCAAAAACAGAATTGGCACTGATGCAAAAAGCCAATGATATCACAGTCGCCGGAATTAAACATGGCATCAGCCAATTGCATGAAGGAATGACGCAGGGTGAACTTTCTTCGATCATCGCCGATGCACAGGGAAAATTGGGCGGAAGTTCCGGCGATGCATTAGTTCTGTTTGGTGAATCTTCCGCTTTTCCTCATGGCAGCATCAAACCAAAAACATTGAAGAAAGGCGATATTGTATTGATGGATTGCGGATGCCAGGTGCAGGGCTACACTTCTGACATCACAAGAACCATTGTATTTGGAGAACCTACAAAAAGACAACTCGATATCTGGAATTTGGAAAAGCAAGCACAGACAGCGGGATTCAACGCCGCAAAGATCGGAACAGCTTGTGAAGAAGTGGATGCTGCAGCACGCAAAGTGATCACTGATGCAGGCTTTGGCCCCGGATATAAATTACCTGGTTTACCGCATCGCACCGGTCACGGCATTGGTATGGATGGACATGAATGGGGAAATATGGTAAAAGGCAATAAACAATTGATTCAACCGGGCATGTGTTTCAGCGTGGAGCCTACTATTTCAATTCCGGGTGAATTTGGAATACGACTCGAGGATTGCGCCTACATCACCGAAGATGGCGCCAAATGGTTTTCGCCTGTTGCAAAATCTATTTCGGAACCTTTTTAAAATATTTTTTATAAGAGATTGTTCAAATTTATTGGACTATGGCAGAACAGGAAGTCATCAAGCACACCAAAAAAATATTCGGCATCTGGAAAACTGAAAATAATTTTTTGCACAAACTCAGCGATTTTCTATTAGAGATATTCATCATTGTATTTGCGATCACCCTTTCGATATATTTTCATGACCGGAGTGAGCTAAGGCATCAGCGCAGCGAAACGAAAGAGTTTTTATTGGGATTAAGAGAAGATCTCAGGACCGATACAGCGGAAATGAATGATGATATAGGATCTTATATGAAAGCCAGTTACATTTTTCAATATATTACCAACCGGAAATTGAAAGAGCCCCTGAACGCCGACACGATAAATAAATATAAGAACTGGATAATGAATACAACCGGCCTGGTCCCGAACAACGGAAGATTTGAAGGTTTTAAATCCTCCGGCAAAATCGGGACAATAGAGAACAAAGAATTGCAGAATAATATTATGGATCTGTACCAGGAAAATATACCCAGCCTGATCCTGAGCACCAACGCTTATTCAGCAAGAAAACAACAACTATTCGAATATCTTATTAAGGATTCAAAAAGATTAACTGATAGTTCAACAAACCTGCTCTCGGTATTATCCTCTGACCAGGTTTATAGTATATGCAAACCGCTTACATTCATAAGAGAAATAACTAACCGATATGACTCCTGCATCAGTAAAGCAAGAGCCATAATCAACGAGATTGATAAAGAATACGGAGAATGATTGTGGATTATTGATACCACAATTATGGAGCCTCATTGCAATTTTTTCAAAATCTCATTCCTATAAAGTTTTCCGATCGGGATAGTAGCATTGCCGACTTCCATCAATTCAGACGTAAAGGATCTGATCTTTCTTAATGATACAATATAGGAGCGATGGACTCTTGCAAAGTCGTTTTCAGGCAACATTTCTTCCACTGAGCTGATGGATTGCTTGGTAATAAGCGTTCCCTCGCCGGTGAATATTTTAATGTAATCCTTCATGCTTTCGATGTACAGCACATCATCCAGCATCACTTTCACCATTTTACGGTCTACCCGGAAGTAAACAAATGCATCATTATTCATAGTGCGGTTCGTTTCTGCCGGTATCAAAGAAGCGCCTGCCGGAAAAGCCTTGTTAACTGCTTTCAGAAAACGGTCGAACGGAACCGGCTTCATCAGGTAATCAGTCACATCCAATTCATATCCTTCCAACGCATATTCATGATGCGCTGTGGTGAAAATAACTTTCGGCGGGCTCTTCAAAGTTTTCAGAAAATCATTTCCGTTTAGCTGTGGCATGCGTATATCCAGGAATAAAAGGTCTACAGCATGTTTTTGTAATTCCGAAAATGCTTCTAATGCATTGGCACATTCGCCTACCAATTGCAGCGTGGCTACATTGCTGATATAACGGCTGATGATCTCCCTTGCAGGAGGTTCGTCATCCACAACAAGGCAACGTATCGTTTTTTTATCATGCATATTCCATTACTTCTGTTCTGCTTTCCTTTTTGAGATCTTCCTTTCTTATTATCAATTCCAGTTTCAGATTAACAATAAAAACTTCTGCTTCATTGGTAATTGATAGTTCATGTTTGCCCGGGTATAATAATGCCAATCTTTTCTGAACATTTTTTAATCCGATACCAGTACTTCTTTGTTCCTGAATTTTTAATGCCTTGCCATTCAGCAATTTCATTTGCATCTGGTTTTCCGCAATACTTATTTGCAAATGGATCCATGGTTGATCTAAAACATGACTGGTACCGTGTTTAAAGCAATTCTCTACCAATGGCAATAACAAGAGCGGGGCTATATATAACCCGTTTGTATTTTCCGGCAATTGTATATGTAATTCCAGCCGGTTGCCATACCTTATTTCTTCCAGGCTTATGTAATCCTGTATCATTTGCAATTCTTGCCGAAGCGGCACTAATGGTTTTGTGCCTTCCTGCAAAGTGTAGCGAAGAATATCGGACAACCTGGTTATCATTTTCGAAGCAACCGGAGAAACGTTTTGCGTATACGCATAAATATTATTAAGCGTATTAAATAAAAAATGCGGATGCACCTGTGCTTTTAATATTTGAAGCCCAGCTTCTGCATTTTCCTTTTGCAATTGCAGATTCCGCTGCTCTTTTACATACCAATACTTCATTAGTTTAATTGCCGCTGCTATACCACCAACAGTAATGGCACCTCTAAGCCCTGCAAGCAGAAATGACAACGGTGGAGCATCAAGATCATAATTATCTTTAATGGAAAAAAAAGCCTTGTGGATCGGCGGCAATATATACCTGGCAACAACCAATGAAATGCAGGCAGTAACAAAAAATAAAAGCAACACGAATACTCCGGCGCCTGCATATTTTCCTTTAAAAACAAACTTTGGAACAACGAAATACATTAACATATATGAAAGGAACATATGAGGAATCATAAAAATTAACGCATCGACAGAACTTACCGGCAGTCTTCTAAAGTCTGGTAGCATACTTGCCCGGACTGTGAAAGAATAAAGGAAAGCAAAGAATATCCACCAAAATGTCCAGAAAAAAAGATGCCGTTGCAAACGATATCTTTTCTGATCAGAAAATATGAACTTATATTTTTCCATGGCTAATCAACAATAAATGTACAGGTAGCTTTTCTCTGATTTTTGAAGTAAATCCATAAAATCGCCGGACGGCAGATATTCGTCGATAAACGGATTTTATAAACAATAAACGTTGATGCATCGCTCATCAAGGGTTTATTGTATGTTCATCTGAGGATCTTCGTAACATAATCCCTGATCTCAGAAGGCGCCCGGTGTTGCGTATATAAAGCTTCTGCGGTTTCCAGTGCTTCTTTTAATCTCATCTTGGTTTTTCTTTTATCAATATTCAGTTTCACTCCTTTGAGATATTCCGTAAGGATAAGTTCATTGTCATTGTTGTAAAAACGTACAATATGAGACAACGGGTCCTGGATGGTACTTTCAACTACCCAGTATCCTTTGTCTGAAACCCAGGGAGCCGTATGGTACGATTTGATTTGTGAATGAGTAGCACCCATGATACAACTCAAGATTACCAATGCCACGATCTTTTTTAATTGCTGTTTCATAACTTAAAATTTGATGAAGAATAATTTTTCTCATCAAACTTATCACAGGCAAACAGGTGAAAGTTTGTTATTGGATAAAGATGGCCAAGACTAAGACATATATCCGCCGGTAGTCGTTAAAATGAATGTATCCATTAATTGTAGTTGTCCGTCTCTTTGTCGACTAAATGAGTGAATTTGTAATAGTAGTTTGATAAACGGCTATTCGCTTAAATGCGTTTAACAAAAACTGGCATGCAACTCTATTTTTTTAATGCCGCTCTTATTTTCGGAGCGATCCTGTTTCCAAAAATTTCTATTGATTTCATTAATAAAGAATGAGATGGGCCGCCCACATCCATGTGCGCCGAAAAACGGGTGAGTCCAAAGAGTTCCTGCAAGTATAAAATTTTATCAATCGCTTCATTGGCATCTCCAATGACCAGGTGCCCGCTTTTGCTTCTGCCCATATCATATTGCTGCTTCTGATACGCAGGCCACCCACGACTACGACCCACCCGATCCATCTGTGAAGAGTAAATAGGATAATATGCATCAGCAATTTTTTTACTGTCGTCACCGAAGAATGCATGCATGTGCACTCCTACCTGGAATTTATTCGGATCGTGACCATAATGCTCATACACTTTCTTATAGTATTCAAACAATGGCTTGAACTGAACCGGGTTACCGCCAATGATAGCAAAGACTACCGGCAATCCATATTTGCCTGCACGAACCACACTTTCAGGTGTGCCGCCGACAGCTATCCAGATATTCAAATGATCATTGATTGCCCGGGGCAGGATCAATTGGTCCTGCAATGGCGCTCTGAATTTTCCTTTCCAGTTGATGGGGTTCTCTTTATCTATTTTCACCAGCAGATCCAATTTTTCCTCAAACAATTCTTCATAATCTTCCAACTTATAACCGTAAAGAGGAAAAGATTCTATAAAACTTCCCCGTCCAGCCATCAACTCTGCTCTGCCGTTGGAAATAAGATCGATCATTGCATAACTTTCATATAGCCGAACAGGATCCGAAGAACTTAATACATTTACGGCACTACCGAGTTTGATATTTTTTGTAACAGTTGATGCGGCTGCTAAAATTATTTCTGGTACTGGAACCGCATAATCCGGACGATGATGCTCGCCAATACCGAAAAAATCAAGACCCACTTCATCCATCAGTTTCACTTCTTCAATTAATTCCACTAATCGCTGACCGGGCTGCTGTGGTTTTCCATCCTTGTCATAATGATTATCGCCAAACATGCTGATGCCAAGCTCCATAATGTAGTATTTGACATCGAAGTTACGTTACAGTTTTCTTTCATTAATTTAAGCAAAAATCACCCCGATTGTCTTAAAGTGAGACTTATAAATAATTGATCGTTGTAGATCGCCTGGTTTGAAAAAATTTACCGGGACACATTCCCAGGTATATTCTAAACTCCTTTATAAAATGGGATTGATCGGTGTAGCCAAATTCATAAGAAAGCTGTGAAAGTTTTATACCCGGATCCTGGAGTTTAGCCAGCAAAGCATTTGTAAACCGGATATATTTTGCAAATGTTTTCGGCCTGAGTGTCGTTAATAATTTGAAATTTGATTCAATCTGCCTGCTGCTTAACAAGTATTCGTCATAAAGTGATCCTAGTCTTGTGCTCCCGTTTGCCAAAATGATCTTTGATGAAATATCTTTCGTAATCGGATCTGCTACTATTTTACCTGAATAGATCTGCCCGATCAAATTTTCAATTTTTGCGATCCTTTCCGTAATATGAGGTTCATTGAAGACGATTTTTCCAAATTCATGTACCAGGTTTTCAGGCCGTTTCGTTTTACTTGTTTTAATTTTTAATTGCGAAACCGGAAAACGGTCTGCTATTAATGAAAAGCCATAAGGCGTAAACCGTATAATAAAGATGTTAACCTCTTTTGCAAGAAATAAAATTTCAGGAGTCCGCTTAGCCCGGTTGATCTGCATTTTTTTTGTATGTAGATCGAAAAATAGTTCATGGTAGCCATCCGGAATATTTACCAGGGGGGCTGAAAAATCATCAGATTGTACATGCAAATAAGAATCAATAATATCATCAACCCCCTCACTCCTTTTCTTATAAATATCAATATTCAATTGCATAAATGAATGCCTTTATCAGCAAAATAGTCTGAATTGTCAAAACTCACTCACAAAAATGAACAATGGGAAAATCTCATTACCAGTGGTGATAATAAAAAACAATTATAATACGCACTTCGAAAATTTACAAGTTTAGAGATGCCTGCAGGGTTATATTTGACTTCAAATTATAAGCCTCATGAAATTTTGTTATTTATTATGCCTCTTTTCGTTTCTGACAGTGAACATTATTGCGCAAAAACCAATGGTTGATTTATCCACGAAAATAGATCGTTATGTGAAGGATTATACACGTAACAACGATTTTTCCGGCGTCGTACTCGTTGCCAAAAAAGATTCCATTCTTTTTGAAAAAGCCTATGGCTATTGCGATGTAGAAAACAAAATTCCCAATTCCATTAATACCCTGTTCCGCATTTCTTCAGTTACAAAAACATTTACAGCAGCCCTGGTATCAAAACTAAAAGACCAGGGGCTTTTGAAATATGAGGATAAAGTTTCAAAATATATTCCTGATTACCCGAACGGAAATAAGATCACACTTGACCAATTACTCAATCATCGCTCCGGAATTCCCGACTACTCAGATCTTCCGGATTATAAAACGATGATGAATAAAAAACTCAAACTTGAGGAGTTGGTGGATATTTTCAAGGATCAGCCACTGGTATTTGAGCCCGGCACTTCAAGCCTGTATTCAAGTTCTAACTATAGTTTACTCGCATTGATTATTGAAAAGATCGAAGGGAAACCAATTGATGATATCCTGAAAAAAGAAATAATTGATGCTGTTGCTCTTCGATCTACCGGTATTGATCAATATGAAAACGGCAGCATAACCAGTCACGCAAAAGGTTATAAAATCAGGGAGAATCATAAAACAAGCCTTGTACCTCCTTATCACATTGAAAATTTGATCGGAAGTGGTTATTTATATTCTAATGCAGAGGATATGTTTAATTGGGTGAGAGCTGTGTTAGGATCCAGGATATACGATGTACACAAAGATCCGCTATATGGATGGGGCTTTCGAAAATATTTCAATAAAAGCGCTATAGAACAATCAGGCAGAACAGATGGTTTCATTTCTTATATTTCTTATTTTCTGAATGATGGATTGACTGTTGTTTTTTTAGGAAATATCGAAAGCTATGCCGCCAATAAGATGGGAAAAGATCTTGCCGCCATTTACTTTAACGAAGCGTACACTTCACCAGAATACAGGAAAGAAATAAAACTGAACACTAAAACCGCAACCCAATGGACAGGAAGTTTTAGCGATTCAACTACCGTATTTATTGTTTCGCTCAAAGATCAGCATTTATATTTTAGTTATAACAACAGTAAAACATTGCACGAACTTATCCCATTATCAAAAAGAAAATTATTTCTCCGTTTGTACGGTGTTACGCTTTTTTTGAAAAATAATAATGAAATAGAATGGAGTGACAATACCGGAAGCCATATCTATAAAAGAATCACACGCTGAGTTGACCGTGACAGGTTTTCATATGAAAATCACCAGGTCCCCGAATTAAACTGCCGGCTCGTTTCTGAAGGCATGATATATCGGCGCTGAAAAAAGAGCTATATTTAATAAATGAGCACTTTGCACAATTTTAAAATTCTTTCATTATTCATAATTCAGCTGTTTGGTATGACTGCATCAGCACAACTATTACCTGTTACATCAGGCGTCTTTCATTGGACCGATCTACCGGTGAAAAAAGAAGCAGACCGGGAATCCCGGAAAATAGCAGAAGGTACTACGGCTGAGTTCGACTATTTCGAAATACATGCCACCACTCAACTGAAAGGAGCAGCGCCCCGCCCATCGCACACACAAAAAGATATTGAAGAATTGATCATTATCAAAGAAGGAAAAGTAAAATGTACAATTGGTAATAAAACATCAGTGTTAGGTGCCGGCAGTGTGATATTGATACCACCATTAGAGCCACAGGCATTTGAAAATGTTGGCGACGGACCACTCACCTATTATGTATTCATGTTCCGTTCCCGCAAACCAATGAATATAGAACGAAGCAATAAAGCCGGTGGGCCTTTATTATTAGATGCCGATACCATCACTTACACAGAAAAAAATGACAGGGGCACTAAAAAATATTTTGACCGGCCCACAGCCATGTGTGAAAATTATGAAATGCATGTCAGCTATATGAAACTTCAGGGGCCCAGTCATGCAGCCCATCAGCATGTGGACACAGAGATCATTTTGGTTATTGATGGAGAAATGTCAATGTTCATTGATGGAAAAGATTATCGAGGCAGCCCCGGCGATATCTTCATAGCAGAAAGTGGCAAGATGCACCAGGTCTTCAATGCTTCCGATAAACCCTGCAGTTACTTTGCATTTAAGTGGAGATGAAAACTGAAACATTTATATACAGTAATCCAAAAGTTTCTGATCAAAAAAATATTCCTTTGGGAGTGTAACCTAAAAAGCGGAGCATGGTCTCTCCCCAAATGATGATCATGATCCATGCTATGATCATCATGCTGAATCCATACTTAAATGTATCACTGATGCTATATTGGTTTGTTGTGTACAGTAAAGCTGCGGGTTTGCTGTTAAAAGGAAGTACATATACATGTTCGATCAGCAATGCAACCGGAAATGCAAGGCTCATTATTGGGTACCCGAATTTTTGTGCAATCCCAATTGCCAATGGGACAAAGATCAAAGCTCGCATCGTTTTGGACTGAAAAAGAATTCCGGTAAACAACATCGCAAACGTAAGGCCGAGATACAATATCCAGAAAGGAGTAGCTTTTGTAATTCCGAAATAATTAAAAAGTGCTTCCACAATACTTACAGGCAGATCGGTAACATCAAGCCCGGTACCTAATGCATAAGCGCCGGCAGAGAATAACATCAGGTGCCAGGGTATATCAACATCGTTCCATTTTACTACACCGATTCCCGGCAACAATGCAACTATAGCTCCCATAAATGCAACTGCGGTTTGAGAAATTCCATGTTGTTTATCAGTAGCCCACAAAAGAAGTACAATAGAAAAAATAGCGATAGACTTATATTCGTTGACCGTCATTTTTCCCAGCAGGGAATATTCTTTTTTCAGCCGCTCCATTCCTCCTTCTATCTGTGGTTTTTGTTCCTCTTTTTTCATCGGGAAAATGATCTTCGTTCCCACAAACCAGCCGATCAGAATCAAAATAATACATAAAGGAAAAGCGGCGACGAACCAGTCCTGGTAACCAAACATTTTTTTCCCAATAGCGCCGGCAATAAGTGACCCGGCCAATAAATTAGCGCCTGAACCAGTAATAAAACCACTGGCGCCAACAGTGATCTGAAAAAGATTTTGAAGAACAATGTTTCTCCCAAAATTATTGCGATGCCCGGGCCTTGCACCATAGATGGCAGCGATCACCATAAAAATCGGTAACAGAATAGTTGCTTTAGCAGTAGTTGCAGAAATGAAAATAGAAAGTACAATATTGATGACGATAAAACTTAAGAATATCCAGGTCGCATTCCTGCCAAATTTTATCACAAACCATAAAACAAATCGTTTTGCTATTTTGGTTGTCACCAGCATGCTTGCCAGGATAAAGGAAAGAATATTCAGCCACATTACAGGATGGCCCAACTGAGCATACGCAACGTTCTCCGATGTAATTCCCGTTAAAACCATGGCAAGAATAACCAGTAATGAAGTGAGATAATTTGGAATTGCTTCTGTGATCCACAAAACGATGGATGCGGCGAATATGGCCAGCATAGCATAATTGATCCGTGAAAATTTTTCAGCTCCAACTTCGCTCAAACGTTTTGCTCCTTCCGTCTCGAGGATGCCGGGATTAATATGATCCAGGAAAGGAATGTTGATGAAATAATAAATACCGATAAAAACAAGAATCGCTGCAGGCATTCCCAAAATCTCCATCCATCTTTCAAAGCCTTTTTTTTCGATCTTTAGTAATTTTTCCACCCGGTAATTATTCATATCCAGGGGGTCGAAAACCATTTCATTATTTTTCAGATCATTTGATTTCATCTATTCTTTGGCCATTTAGTAAAAGGATTTTTCATCAACATGGAATTATAATAGCTCACATCTCCAGTAATTTCTTTACCAAGCCAGTTTGGTTTTTCAAAATGTTCATCTTCACTTGACAGCTCTACTTCGGCAATTGTCAACCCTTCATTTTCCCCGTGAAATTCATCCACTTCGTAAGTGTGCTTGCCCATTTTTACTTCGTAACAGGTCTTGTCGATTATACCCGGTTCGCAGATCTTCAGCAGCTCTTCAACTTCAGATACCGGGATTTCTTTTTCCCATTCATATCTAGATGTACCGGAAACATTCCCCATTCCTTTAATTGTAATAAATCCTGATCGATCTTTTATACGAACCCTCACTGTCCGTTCCGGAACAGACGACAAGTATCCCTGCGTGATCCGATATACTTTTGAAGCAGCGGCTTGATAAGCGGTTGAAGTGACCAGGAATTTTCTTTCAATTTCTTGTGGCATAAAAATTCTTTTTTTAATTGGCCAGTGGTTTATCGATCATTCCAATTACTCTTTTTATTGCCTGCAGGTAATTAATATTCTCCACAGCTTCCAGCCCGATATCTTTAATGGTCTTTTTAATATCATCGATCTCCGTAGATTCAGAACTGATGGTTACAACCTTTGCCCCATTGATGAACACATTGGCAATTTCACAGATCGTATTGTCAACCATATAGCCAAAGCGTTGTTTCTTTACTCTTACCGTTTGAATATCCGGATGTGCATGGATCAAATCCATAAACTCAGCATAAGAATAAATTGTTTTAGTAAGCTCAGGCATTTTCACTCCGAACGCCGGAAAAATTTTATTCTTCAATTCTTCCGCAGTAATCGGGAATTCAGTTTTTACCAGCGGATTCCATTGTTCAAGTCCATCCACTGTTTGCACCAGTGTTTTTATATCCATCTTACCATCACGGATCTTGGTATTATTGATACTGTTGTTTCGGGATATAATGTAAATCTCATCACTGAAACGTTCCCAAACTTTTTCCGGTACGGGTATTGACAACCGGGCCATTCGTTTTGCCGCTTCATCAAAATTTTGACCAAATGTGCGGAATTCAAAACGAGGTTTTGATGCCTCTGCAATTTTTAATTCTGTTTTGTTCATGATCATTTAGCATGATCTTTTTTATTGCAACTAAAGAGATGGAATATCACCGGTTGCAGCCCCATTTGCTTTTCCTGGCGTGTAAAGAGCGGTTTTCCATGCCCCGGTTCCATCAGGACAACGGCTGTAGGAATTTGTTGAAGCAATGGCTGAAATGGTAACTCCCCACGGAGAACTGCCTCGTTGAAATGTATTTAAAACTGTGCCGTCGGGTTTGGTAAGTTCCAATAACAAGGTTTGTTTAGCGGACATGCCATCACCTACTGTACCGATGATCACAGCAGCAGGATCCGCTGTTGCGGTATAACCATTGCATTTGATCACTCCATAACCTCTTCCCGGAATAATGGTGCCGGTTGGAACAATCCAATTGGGAGTACCATCCGCATTTTTAAGAGAAGTTCCATTTTTGATAATTGCCATACCTGAAATATTCACCGGCTGATCAGAATTATTATACAGTTCAACAAACTTCGTGTTTCCATCCACTTCATTTAGAATGATAGCTGCATAATTGGGAGGAATGGCACCAACTGAATATGTTTTTTCGGCTGTTTGACTTACTTGTTCCCCATTTGTAGTAGCGCTTACATAAAAGGTGATAACGGTTTTGTCCACTTGCTTAGAAATTGTTCCGGAATAAGTGTTATTGGTCCCGGCTGTCATTGGCACAGAAATATAAGAACCGGCATCAGCCTTATAAAATAAATTAACGGAGTGAACTCCTTTAAGTGCTGTCACAACAGCAGTGACAGTAACAATATCATCCGGCGTAACAGTACCTGGAGAAAATGCCACATTACTAATTGTGGCCGGTCCATTATATATATCGTCTTTAACGCAAGAGGATAAAACGAGCCCCGACATCAAAGCAACGATTGAAAAATATTTGAGTTTCATAATTATATTTTTTAAATAAATCAGAAATTGATTTCACAACGCATCCCAAGGATGCTATAATCTTCACCGGCTTTTCCTTTTGCATCAGCTACCTTGGTACCATCTTTTGTCAATGCGCCGGTTATATCCTTGCCTACATATAATTTTCCTTTACCGGAAGCATACCTATCGTGATTGACATAACTGTAATTCAGTTGAAACTTTACATTTCTTGCTGTATAGAAGTTGATGCCTCCTGTTACTGCTTCAGCTGATCCGCCATAAATGGTTTTGTCATTCAGGTTTACATAGTCATAACGGAGAGCCAGTTCAATATCTCCCCATTTTTTCCCTTTATCGGGCTGTGTGAATTCACCTTCGGGTTTATCATACACTTGTTTCCCCCCGAATAACATGGCAACTGCCTGTGCATAGTACCCACCGAAGTGAAGATTTTCCTGGTTGTTCTTGCGAATAGTCGTGTTATTAATTATTTCGCTTTGCACAGCGAATCCCTTGTAGAAAGCTGCTATTTCAATATTGCTCAGCAATTGATGTTTGAAATCAGGAATTACGTCAGTATCCAGGTATTTCTTCCGGTTGATATAACTTAATGAGCGGGTGCTGTAGCGTATGCCACCGTATTCAGAAGGATCCACATCTGTTTTAGGTTGACGATAAGAATAGGCATAGGCAAGATGTAATCCATAATTTTTATTATCCCCAAATGGTTGTAGTACAAATTTGCCTGTGAGCGATAAGCCCTGGTCTCTTCCGTAATCCTTGTTATTGTCTTCAATATAAGTTTCTGTTTCCTGGTCTTTCACTTCCTGGAAAAAAACACCACCTGTAGCTAAAAAATATTTTCCATTATATGTTGCATCCCATCCTATATGACGGCCCGGCGCAAATGCAGTAACCACCATTGCTCTCTCCATAAAATTCAGGTACCGGGATGAAGAAGTTTCCGACATAGAAAATCTTTCTTTGTAGTTCCCCAACCGGGTGCTGAGACCATTCAGAAAATCATAACTAACATACGCATCTTCTAATTCGAGAACTCCATTGGCAAAATTCAGATCGAGTTCACCATACCAATGTTTTCCAAAATCAGTTTTTGTTGCAAATCTTGCTCTGCGAATGGTAACTCCATTGCCAATTGGATTCATGGTTTTGCCAAGAAACATTTGTCCGTCTGTTTGCACACGGATATCAAACCATAACCTATACAACTGGTCTTTGGACTCAAGAACCAATATGCCATCACGGGCCTCCGCAGTCAAAGGCACTCTTTCTTTTATTATTTTGCCGTATTGGTCATAACGCACTTCTTTGCTTGTAGTATCCTGGGCAAAAGAAATTTGTGTGCCAAGTCCCAGGATGAGCAGTACAATTATTTTTCTCATATAATTATTTTAGTAAATGATAAAATGCTTTGATACGGATTCGTTTTCCCTTTCTGAACACTTCGATTTAGCTATGTAAAATTATTTTTAGTACATCGCCTAAATCGTAATAGCCATCATGGTTTTTTATGACAGTCATCATGATCTTGTCCCGGATACGATAAAGATTTTCTCTGTAAAACAGGTTCAGAAAGTTCTATAGCATTTTCCCCGAAAGCCATCAATCCGGAGTGAACGGAGCTCAACATTTCAAAGCAACACACGAGGTCTCTGCACTACCCGGCGTCATTTCGGATACAGGCAGAGACAACAATGAGCAGATGGAACGGGCTTTTCAACCTTCAGCTCATGTAATTTTTTTACATGACAAGTTGATGAACCATGCGTTCAAATTTATTTTAAACCATTCACCATAATTCAAAGCATTGATCCTTGTTACCGCTGTATCTTCATCGCTTAATTTCATGATGAGAAAAGCGGCCTGTTTAACAATATCCCTGTTACTATTCTGTGCTCTGTGTTGTCAAATACCGGGCGGTAATACATTCAGTTTTACACTAAATATTACAGATGAGAACGGGAAACCAGCCGAGGGCGCCGTTGTTGAATTACTGAAAAATAATAAGCTGGTAAAAGTTGCTATTACAGATTCAAAAGGCAACATTACGTTCGGAAAAATTGAAGCCGGTGATTATACTTTTTCAATTTCTTATGGCGGACATAAACCTTTTGTCTCTCAGGTGTATCATTTCCCTTCGAAAATAAATACAACAACAATTCAATTAGAAGCTGCAAGTATCACATTACAGGATGTAAGCATTGTTTCAAAAAAGCCATTCATTCAGCAACAACCGGGCAAAGTGGTGCTGAATGTAGATGCATCGGTGACGAATGTTGGCTCCACAGTTCTTGAAGTATTGGAAAAATCTCCCGGCGTATCGGTTGACAGGAACGGCGGCATTGCGTTGCAGGGTAAACAAGGAGTGTTAGTGCTGATCGATGATAAACCGACTTTTTTGTCCGGTGCAGATCTGAATAATTTATTAAGCAGTATGAGTTCGGCACAGGTAGCTCAAATAGAATTGATAACAAATCCATCTGCAAAATATGATGCCAGCGGCAATGCCGGCATCATCAACATCAAAACGAAGAAAAATAAATTGAAAGGATTCAATGGATCTTTCACTGTTTTAGGTGGCCAGGGAGTTTATCCAAAAAATACGGATAACCTTGTATTGAATTACCGCAAAGGCAAGATCAACACATTTCTGAATTATAATGTAAACCTGATCCAATACCTTACCGACCTGTATGCATTGAGAAAATATTATGATACCAACCATATCGTTACTGCAATGCTGGACCAGCCGACTTATTTTTCCGGCAAATTTTTGAATAATACTTTTAAAACAGGCATGGATTATTTTATCAGCCCGGCAACAACAGTAGGGATCGGGCTGGGCGCCACGTTCATTTACAGGAATGGAATTAATAACGGATTAGCTACCTGGCAGGATGCAGCAGGCGCAACAGATTCTGCTATTGTGACTGTCAATAAAAGCAAAAGTCGTTTTACCAATGGCGCCATTAACCTGAATGCCAGGCATACTATATCTGAAACGCAGGATATTTCTGCAGATATCGATTGGCTGCATTATTCAATCAGGAATAATCAATATTTCAACAATCAACTGCAAACTGCAGGCGGTTACGAGGAAGCGTCAAGAGGAAACATTCCAACAATTATTACCATTTTATCGGGGAAAATTGATCATACGGTAAAGCTTGATAAAAACACAACACTTCAATCCGGATGGAAATCATCTTCCACCAGCACAGACAATACTGCTTTTTATGAAAACTTTGACGGCACTCAATGGACTGAAGATTTCACAAAAAGCAATCATTTTATTTACAAAGAAAATATCACTGCTTTTTACAGCAGCATCGAGAAAAAAATGGAACGTTTCAGTTTCCAGGCCGGAATGCGTTATGAGAATACCGGCTATAAAGCTGATCAGTTGGGAAATGTGCAACAAAAAGATTCTTCATTTTCCCGGCATTACGATGGAGTTTTTCCAAGCGGATATATCAGTTACCAGGCTGATTCTTCCAACAGTTTCACACTTACTACCGGTCGGCGCATTGACCGGCCGCCATTTCAATCATTAAATCCATTTTATTTTATTGTCAACAAATACACTTATTCCACCGGAAATCCGTTTCTGTTGCCCCAGTATAGCTGGAACTTTGAATTGAATCACCAGTACAAAAATTTATTGTCCTCCGGTGTTTCCTACAGCATCGTTAAAAATTATTTCTCTCAAATATTTTTGAGCGATTCTTCAAAATCGGTGTTGTTATATTCGCAGGGAAATGTTGGACGAACAGAAAATTTAGGCCTGTCATCCACCATAACAGCTTCGCCGTTTCAATGGTGGTCATTTACCTTCTCCGCTATTTATAATCATAAAGAATTAAAAGGGTTCAACGGCAATCGTTATTCCAGTACTATCAACCAGCTTACGGTCAATATCAACAATCAATTCAATTTTGCAAAAATTTATTCAGGTGAGATCTCCGGTTTTTATACAACCAAAGCACGAAACGATATACAGGAATTGTTATATCCTACCGGCCAATTATCATTAGGCGTATCCATGCCGGTGCTGAAAAAGAAAGGAACTTTAAAACTCAATGCCCGTGATATTTTTCATACAAATGCCATGGAAGGGCTTACGCAATTTCCCAATGCTACAGAATATTTCATCATTCACCGGGATACACGTATCATCACGCTTTCGCTTACCTACCGTTTTGGTAAAGCGTATAAAGCAGTCAAACATTCGGGCGGTGGCGCCGATGAAGAGATCGAAAGAGTAGGAAACGGCGGATAACATAAAAGATCCACCTCTTCAACATTGTTGATTCTTTTCATACTGAAAAAAACTGTACGTGCAATAATAGCTGTAAAAAAATGCCGGATCATTTTCGGACCCGGCAATTTTTTGAAAAAGGCAAGAACATTTGTTACCAATGTAAAGAACATCCCATCCCGATCGCAAGACCGGATTGTTTGTCTTTTATATCTGTGCTGGTGTCTTTGAATGTTTGAAATTCATAACCGATCGTTGGTGTGAAAGCAATATGCTTACCGAACATATCATTATATCCGAGGTTGATACGCAGTGCGGTGGTATTGTATTTATCTTCACTGGAACCTGATTTGCTTTTTTCCATTCCAAAACCATAGCCTCCTTTTAAAAATAAATTCTCCCAACAATTATCGGATGGCGCATTCAG
>DASZPW010000179.1:0-6575 GCA_035550155.1 Chitinophagaceae bacterium
AATTGACATGACCCATTGCTTCTACTAAAATATCCAGCTCGGGATTTTCAACATCGGTCTTGGGAAGAGCCACTGTCCATTTACCGCCATCTCTTTTTATTGTATCAATAAATTTTCCGTTGAGAAAAATCAAAGCGTAATCATGCGGCTCCGTAATCATCAATTTTCCACTTTTATGCCCGATCAATTTTGTTCTGTATAAAACAAGTCCCTGGTTTTGATCAAATGCTTCCATGGGTTGTGGTTGTGGCGTATTAATCGACTGCATTGATTTTATTAAAGTCCATAAAGAAAGTATTGGTTTCATTTCGATCGCAGGTATGTCAATTGCCTGAATCGTTTTTGGCAAATCAGGGATTTTATAATCGACATACTTTGAGATCAGGTTCCTGAGCATGAAAAACTTTGCAGTGGGTTGTCCCTGCTCATTGATCGGTGCATCATAATCATAGCTGGTCACTGCCGGTTGATATTGCGTCGGCGAAAATGAATTGGCTCCAGCAGTAAAACCAAAATTGGTTCCTCCATGCACTACATACAAATTGAACGATCTTTTATGCTGCAATAAATATTCGATCTCTTTTTTCAGATCATTGGTATCCGGCCGTTGCCATTTTTCTCCCCAATGTGTCAACCAACCCGGATAGGTCTCGCTGCTGAATGAAGGAACATTAGGGTTTTTTTTCTTTGCCTGGTCAAAATCATTATCACTGGTCCCGCTGTCCAACCCAATAGCAGCACCATCAACATACCCGGCATCGAGCATATATTGAGTCGGTCCATCTGCAGTGTAAAATGGAATATTGATGCCGTTTTTGACCCAGATATTTTTCAATGTTGCTAAATATTTTTTGTCATTGCCATAGCTTCCATATTCATTTTCTATTTGCAACATCAATATCGGGCCTCCATTTGTACACTGCAAAGGTTTGATCTCTTGTGCCAGGCGACTAAAATATTTTGTGACAGCATTCATGTACCTGCTGTCCATGCAACGAACTTTTATATCCGGGATCTTTAAAAGATAAGATGGCAAACCGCCAAAATCCCATTCGGCGCATACATAAGGACCGGGGCGCAGCAACACCCACATTCTTTCCTGCTGACAAATGCGAATGAATTCTGCAATATTGTGATTGCCGGTTTTGAAATCGAAAACACCTTCTTTCGGTTCCAGGTAATTCCAGAAAACATATACTGCAATGGTATTGCAACCCATTGCTTTTGCCATTTGAATTCGATTGCGCCAATATTCAGGAGGTATCCGGGCCGGATGCATTTCTCCGCTTATGATCTGGAAAGGCTTTCCATCCAGTAAAAAATCAGAAGGAGTGAAAGTGAATCGGTGCCGTTGTTGTGCTATTGAAACAAATGCGATAAAAAGAAATAAAGCAGTGAAAAGTTTTTTCATGTGTCCTGTTAGTACCGAAATTAAATAAAATAACCTGACATTGATCAGGAAAAGGATTCTTCTTTTGCATGTACCTTTGTGCCGCTAAAAAAAAATTTATGGAATACAGAATTGAAAAAGACACGTTAGGTGAAGTAAAAGTTCCGGCCGATGTTTATTATGGAGCACAAACTCAGCGTAGTATTGATAATTTTAAGATTGCACAGGACATTAATAAAATGCCGAAAGAGATCATTCGTGCATTTGCATACCTGAAAAAAGCTGCAGCCCTCACTAATTTGGAAGCTGGCGTTTTACCAAAAGAAAAATGTGACCTGATCGCACAGGTATGTGATGAAATACTTGAGGGAAAATTGGATGACTATTTTCCATTGGTAGTCTGGCAAACCGGCAGCGGCACCCAAAGCAATATGAATGTAAATGAAGTCGTCGCTTACAGAGGGCATGTGATCAAAGGAGGAAAACTGACTGATAAAGAAAAATTTTTGCATCCTAATGATGATGTCAATAAATCACAATCCAGTAATGATACTTTTCCGACGGCGATGCACATTGCTGCTTATATGATGCTGATCAAAACAACCATTCCCGGAATTGAAAAACTCCGGAATACTTTGGCATCAAAGAGCAAAGAATTTATGAAAGTGGTGAAAATTGGACGAACACATTTTATGGATGCCACACCGCTTACTGTCGGGCAGGAATTCAGCGGATATGTTTCTCAGTTGGATCATGGATTAAAAGCAATCAAAAACACCTTGGCACATCTTTCTGAATTAGCTTTAGGTGGAACTGCTGTTGGTACAGGAATTAATACTCCTCCGAATTATTCTGAGAATGTAGCAAAGCATATTGCAACATTGACTGGCCTGCCCTTCGTCACTGCAGAAAATAAATTTGAATCCCTGGCTGCTCACGATGCAATTGTTGAAGCACATGGAGCTTTGAAAACCGTTGCTGTTAGTTTAATGAAAATCGCCAATGATATCCGGATGCTTTCATCAGGGCCGAGAAGTGGAATAGGCGAAATTTTTATTCCCGATAACGAGCCGGGCTCATCCATCATGCCGGGAAAAGTAAATCCAACTCAATGCGAAGCGCTGACGATGATCGCTGCACAAGTATTGGGAAATGATGTAGCAATAAATATAGGTGGCGCTACCGGTCATTTTGAATTGAATGTTTTCAAACCGGTGATGATCTATAATTTCCTTCATAGCGCAAGACTGATCGGTGATGGTTGTGTTTCATTCAATGATAAATGTGCAGTAGGCTTAGCTCCAATTGAAGCGAATATTAAAAGACATGTGGACAATTCCCTGATGCTGGTAACTGCATTGAATACAAAGATCGGCTACTACAAAGCTGCAGAGATCGCACAGAAGGCACATAAAGAAGGAACCACTTTAAAAGAAATGGCGGTGAAACTGGGTTATGTTACTCCTGAACAATTTGATGAATGGGTGGACCCGGCGAAGATGGTAGGAAAGATTGATTGAACGTTCATATAGTAAATCTCCTATCGTAAAAAAGGAAGAAATAGCAGGACTCTTCATTTTTTGAACCCGCAGGCTTGCAGCAATAATTCTTTTCTTATACTTTGAAGGTTCAAATAAAATCCGTCCTTTAAAATCACAACTATGAAAATAAGTGATCATCCTGCCCTGTACTTTTCAGCCTACCCGCTGAAAGCGATCCTGCAGTCGGCATCATCTGAAGAACAAAAATCACCTTTTTTAAAAGCACTTCTTTCCGGTAAGACAAGAACGTTAAGCCGCGTTAGAGTTGCGCCCATGCTGAATCCGTATAAAAAAGATGTGATGAAGCCTGATCCGGGAAAAAAGGAGAAAAATAAGAAAGATGTAGAACCCACGGGAGATGAGTGGTACAAAGATTACGAATAAACCTTGAGCCATAACCCTAAAACAAATGCCCCGGCGAGTGTCGGGGCTTTGTCTTTTTATAGATCTCCTGAAATCAAATTTGTTTTATTGTTTGATCACTTTATACACCTGCTCTTCTACATCGTAGCCGTTATACATTTTCAAAATATATACACCCGGCTTAAGTGAAGTAACATCAATTGAGAAATCATTTTTAAATTCCTGTTCTTTCCTGAGAACTTTTCCACTCAAATCATACAGTTCAGCCTGCAATGGTTTATGAAAATCTTTCTTCCCGTGGATATACAATATTTGTTGAACCGGGTTAGGACGTACCAGGAATGTTGTGGTTGAATTAAATGTCACTGATACGATCTGGCTGTACGTGGATGAGCCATCTATATCAAAAATCTTCAAGCGGTAATAAACTACATTGGAACTTTGATTTGCTGCATCATAGTCAATATATGAATAGTTACTGGTTGAGGTGCTATTTCCTTTGGCCGTCTCAGAGCCTATTTTTGTGAAGTCGACTCCATTGATACTTCGTTCAATTTCAAAATGAGATGTATTGATCTCATTTGTAGTTTTCCATTGTAACAATGCGGCATTATTCTTCAGCGATCCGGTAAAAGAAACTAATTGCATGGGAAGAATGACATTGGCGCTTGCAAAATAGAAAGAAGAGAATGACGTAATATCTCCCTGCAGTACGTATCCACCCGTTCCATGCGCTTCAGCATAAGTGGGATTGATCAATGTAGTCGAAGAAGACATTGTTGATCCGCATACATCTTCATTTGTAAGGATCTTCAGATCTGTAATTGCACTTATACCGCTTGCCCCATCTGCATCAAGCGCATCAAACTCTGCTTTGGAAATATACAATCTGATCTTTACTGTGCCTGAAGGCTGGTTTTGTGGTGTGATAGTTATATTTCTATCGAGATAATGAATACCGCCTTTTATTCGTATCGATCCTGAATGTTTATAGAATGCAGAATGAATAGTGCCGAGATTATTTCCATTAGCATAGATCTCTGCCAATATATTTCCATCAGGTCCGGTAATTGGTACCCAAAGCATATTATTTGTGGCATCAATCGTAACCGTGGTTGCGCTGTCCACTGTGTTTACCGGTATACTCTCAGCCAGCGAAGTATCTGAAACATCAATTGCGTCCGGTATTGTACTCTTACCATTTGCATCTGCATATCCAAGAAATGTGTATTTAATAATGCAATTAGTGCAGTTAGGAACTGTAGCAGGAGGAGAAACTCCAGCCGGACCTGATGCACTTGTACCTTCATTACTTATATAGAGTGTTTTGCCATCGGGATTAATTGCAAGATCCCTGTACCTGTTTTTTGCCTGGAAATAAGCTATCGTGTCGGCGCCGTTTGTTTCTATTACTGAATCGCCGGTATTATTAAGCTTCAGTCGCAATACTCTTCCCCATTTTAATCCGCATACAAGTAAAGAGTTTTTCCAACCGGGAATAAGAGTATTGGTATAAACATCCATCCCCGACCATGCTTCTGAGGGCCAGGCGCTATTTCCTGGTTTTGTAGAAGCACTCCAGATTGCTGCTACCGTTTTATCTGCAACGGGATATCCTGTTCCTCCAGATGGATATGCGGAAAAAAGAGGCTCTTTATAAGGAGCAAACCCGCTTGCATTTATTGAATCGGCATTATGTGCTTCATCTCCAATCGGGGCGAGTGTTGAAATACCAGAATTGGTTGCATATGTTTCTCCCGCTGTATAGCTGGTGCTAAGACCTGGTGTAGTAGTGCCATTATAATTGCCATCCCACGAATAACCTTCAATTAGCGGATGACCGTAGTTTTTATATCGCTCAAAAATATTTATTTCATCATCCGTATATGGACCATGCATAGAACCGTAAAGTTTATCTGTTATAGGATTGTAGGCAAATCCCTGGTTGTTGCGAATGCCAACATCCCATATTGCACTTTGAACGCCGCCGTGGTTATAAGGATTATCATTGGGAATCCATTGGTCGAAAGAGCCTGCATCTGCATCAGGTTCAAGATTAAATCGAAGAATTTTTCCTTCATAATAACCAGTATCCTGGGCATGATTGGGCCGCAATTGACAAGCCAGTTGGCCGGCACCCATATCACCTTGCCCATAAAATAAATAGTAGGTTCCGCCAACCGGGGCGATAATCATTCTTTGTGAATTATGATCATTGCCACCGGGTAATGTATCGACCAGCACAACCGGGCTTTCTAATTGGCCGGAGGAACTATTGTAAGTAAAACGCACTATACTATTTTTAAAATACCCGCAACTCGAATTAAGAACTGAAGCACTATCAAGCTTTCTTACATAGGAAATATAAACATAAGGTTTGCCGGAATTGAATTGCGGATGTATTGCTAACCCTGCAAACCCTCCCTGAGGTTTTGGGCTTACTGTAGCATAATTGAACTGTGCCTTTATTGAAGGAAAATCCGTAGACGTGGAGCTAAGGTCAAGTATCTGAGTTTTAGTTCCGGTGTTTGGATCCATTCTGTAAGCCTTATAATCTTGCGAACCTGTAACCCACAGGTAACCATCCGGGCCATAAGTAACTTCCCAGGGAGTATTGATAGCACCACTTGATAAAACGGTTCGCTGCCAAACTTCGCTCATTCGGCTTAGTGAATTAGCAGTAATACAAATATTAAATGTGGCGTTGCTGCCAGTTCCAAATGAAACATTATTTTTTGGAAAGATGACAACGTAATACAATGTACCTGCCGATAAATTGGTTGTTGACAATGAAAGTGACGAGCTTGTACCTGATGTACATCCGCTAGTAACATTTGTAAAGGAACCGCAACTACCAGTCAACAATTGTATCACCGCACCCTTACCTTTACCCGTAGATGTGCTTGTTATATCACTCCCAATACTTGATAGTGTAATTGTTGGGTTAGATGTTGTAGATACATATTTGTACCACTCTTCATGATTGACTGCAAAACCGCAGTCGGAAGTAGGCAATCCAGATGTTGTAGCAGCATTTATAAGTGTGCCAGCTACGTTTGAACATGCATTTGAAATTGATAACTGTGTTGCATTACTACAGTCATCATTAGATAATTGCGCACTAATAGCTCCTGAAATGAAAATAAAAAAAAGCAGGAAAGAGGATTGGTATAACGGCTTTTGCATCGAAAAGGATTTGGATAAATTAAAACAACTATAAAAAGTAAAAATAGGCAACCTCATTAAAATTACTAATAGCAATTTTTCCCCTTAATGTGCAA
>DASZPW010000180.1:0-20718 GCA_035550155.1 Chitinophagaceae bacterium
GGGCTTTCGCTTCCCGATCTGATCAACGAAGGAAACCTGGGGCTGATCAAAGCAGCACAACGTTTTGATGAAACCCGTGGTTTTAAATTCATTTCCTATGCAGTTTGGTGGATTCGCCAAAGTATTTTACAGGCATTGGCCGAACAATCTCGGATCGTTCGCCTGCCCCTGAATAAAGTTGGGCTCACCAATCGTATTCAAAAAGCGTATTCGCAACTGGAGCAGGAATATGAACGGGAACCTTCGGCCGAGGAACTGGCAGAAGTCCTGGAAATGGACCTGGATGAAGTTTCCGCTACGCTTGGAATTTCAGCCCGCCATGTAAGCATGGATACGCCACTGGCAGAAGGTGAAGAAAACACGTTGCTGGATGTATTGGAAAATCCCAATGCAGAAAAAACAGATGCGGAGCTGGATCATAATGAATCATTGAAAACAGAAATAGACAGGTCGTTAAAAGCGCTGACCGAAAGGCAAAAAGAAGTGATCTGTTATTTCTTCGGTATTGGAGTAGATCATCCAATGAGCCTGGAAGATATCGGCGAAAAATTCAACCTGACCAGGGAAAGAGTGCGCCAGATCAAAGACAAAGCGATCACCAAACTAAGAACAGCAACCCGCTGTCAACTTTTAAGAACTTACTTAGGTATGTAAATAAATTTACTCTTCTTATTTAATTATCTTTGCAATCCGGAAAAGTGAACATCATGATGGTCACTTTTTTATTGCTGTGATTGAAACCCGATCAAACTATGTTCAATTCATTACAGGAAAAATTAGAAAGCGCTTTTAAGAACCTGAAAGGCCAGGCCCGCATCACCGAGCTGAATATTGCCTCTACCGTGAAAGAAATACGCCGTGCCCTGGTAGATGCAGATGTGAATTATAAAATAGCCAAAGAATTTACCGACAAAGTAAAAGATAAAGCCATTGGTGAAAAAGTCATCAATGCCATCAGCCCGGGACAGCTTATGACCAAGATCGTCCAGGATGAATTGACCGAGCTGATGGGGGGTGAGGAGAGCCAGTTCAATGCAAAAGGAAATCCTGCAGTGATACTGATCGCCGGTTTACAGGGTAGCGGTAAAACTACCTTCAGTGCCAAACTGGCTAATTATCTTAAAACTAAAAAAGGATTATCGCCATTGCTGGCGGCTGCAGACATTTATCGCCCTGCGGCTATGGAACAATTGAAAGTACTGGGTGAGCAGATCGGAGTAGATGTATATATTGAACAGGAAAATAAAAATGCGGTTTCCATTGCAGAAAATGCAGTGAAAGAAGCTAAAAGTAAAAATAAAAATGTGGTCATCATTGATACTGCCGGGCGATTGGCAATTGATGAGGCAATGATGTCAGAAGTATCGAACATTAAAAATGCTGTCCGTCCGCAGGAAATATTATTTGTAGTGGACAGTATGACCGGCCAGGATGCCGTGAACACAGCAAAAGCATTTAATGACCGGTTAGATTTTTCCGGTGTTGTTTTGACAAAATTAGATGGCGATACAAGAGGCGGTGCTGCACTTTCCATCAAATACACTGTTCACAAACCGATCAAATTTATCAGCAGTGGTGAGAAAATGGATACACTCGATGTGTTTTATCCCGAAAGGATGGCGCAACGAATCCTGGGCATGGGCGATATCACCACATTAGTTGAAAAGGCACAGGAACAATTTGACGCCGAACAGGCTAGGAAACTGGAAAGTAAGATCCGCAAGAACAAATTTGATTTTGCTGATTTCAAAATGCAGCTGGAACAGATCAAAAAAATGGGAAATATGAAAGACCTGTTAGGCATGATCCCCGGTGTCGGCAAACAAATAAAAAATGTGGATATAAATGATGATTCTTTCAAAGGAATTGAAGCTATGATCAATTCCATGACTCCTTTTGAAAGAGCAAATCCGGATGTAATAGATCTAAGCCGCAAAAAAAGAATTGCCAAAGGTGCAGGAAAAGACATTTCAGAAGTAAATGCTTTCATGAAACAATTTGAGCAGATGCGAAATATGATGAAGAATATGAATAAAATGCCGATGGGCCGAATGATGCCGGGTATCGGCAAACGTGGATAATGCAATCTGGTACACCTGTCATAAACACTCCAAAAACAGGATTTGCTTTTTAATCTCCATTGCTTACATTTGCTCTGCCGATTTCTATCGGTTGGACATTAAACCCTATTATTTAACGCCTTTAAATTTCTATTTAAAATGGCTGTCAAAATCAGACTTCAACGTCATGGGTCAAAAAAGAGACCCTTCTACTTCATCGTAGTTGCCGATGCCCGCAGTCCCCGCGACGGGAAATTCATTCAAAAGTTAGGAACCTACAACCCGCTGACCATTCCGGCTACCATTCAGCTGGATCGCCAAAGAGCATTAGATTGGTTACACAAAGGAGCGCAACCAACCGATACGGTTCGCAGGATCCTTAGCTTTAAAGGAGTGTTATACCTCAAACACCTGTTGCGTGGTGTGAAACTCGGCCTCTTTGATGAAGCTACTGCCATGGAAAAATTTACCAAATGGAGCACCGAACATGATGCCCAGGTAAAAAAACGCCAGGAAGAAGCTTACCGGAACAAAAGAGCCAGAAGGCCTCAGCCAGGTCGCAGACCTGAAAGAAGGACAGAAGGCAGCGCCGGTGCGGAAGGATAAATCGTCTTTCTAAGATCTGTGATCCCGTCCCGCCTTTGGCGAGACGGGATTTTTTATTGGTTCATTTTGCAAAATTCTATTCAGTAGATTTCAGATTTGTTTTAATTTGTTTTCACCCGTGGCTGCATATTTTAAAATAGGAAAATTAACAGGTACTTATGGACTGAAAGGCGAACTGGTATTGCGTCATGTGCTTGGCAAAAAAACTTCATTGAAAGGATTGCAGGCAATTTTCATTGAAGAAAATAAAGATTCCTTTATGCCCTGGTTTATTCAGTCAACCCGAATAAAAAATGATGAAGAACTGTATCTGAAACTGGAAACTATTGATACCAGGGAAGCAGCCGGCAGGCTGTCGCAAAAAAACGTGTGGCTGCCGGAAGCCGACTTTAAAAAAGTAGTTGCCAAATCTGCACCAGTTAATTTCCTGGGATATGATCTGATCAATGAAAAAAAATCATTGGGCCCGGTTCTTGAAGTTATAGAACAACCGCACCAGGTTTTATGCCGTATTAATATAAACAGTAAGGAAGTGTTGATCCCGTTGAATGAAAGTACCCTCCAAAAAATCGACCATAAGAAAAAAGAAATTTACGTTCAATTGCCTGAAGGATTGCTGGAAGTGTACCTGTAAACGTGACACTCATGGAGGAACACATACATCATATTGCCCATTTTGATCTCGATTCATTTTTTGTATCTGTAGAAATATTGAACGATCCTTCATTGAAAGGAAAACCGGTATTGGTGGGTGGATATGAAAGAGGTGTAGTGGCTGCTTGCAGCTATGAAGCAAGAAAATATGGAATTCAATCAGCGATGCCGATGAAAAAAGCATTGCAGCTTTGCCCACAGGCTATCGTTACCAGCAATAGCCGTGGCGAATACAGTAAGTATTCCCGCTGGGTCACAGAGATCATTGCATCAAAAGTCCCGCTGTTTGAAAAAGCAAGCATTGATGAATTTTACATTGATCTCACCGGAATGGATAAATTTTTTGGAGTCAGCAGGTTTGCAAAAGAGCTAAGAGAACTGATCATTAGAGAAACCGGTTTGCCTATTTCCTGCGGATTGTCTTCTGTAAAATTTATCAGTAAGATGGCAACCAACGAAGCCAAACCCAATGGTTTCCTTGAAGTGCCTCATGGAAAAGAAAAAGAATTTTTGTGGCCCTTGGCAATAGAAAAAATAAATGGTGTTGGTAAACAAACAGAGATCCAACTGAAGAATCTTGGTTTCTATAAAATAGAAGATATTGCAAATGCAACACCTGAATTTTTAGAAAGGCATTTAGGGAAATGGGGAGAATCTCTTTGGAAAAAAGCGCAGGGCATCGGCAGTGTAGAGATTGACACGGAATGGGAACAGAAAAGCATTAGCCATGAAAATACGTTTGATAAAGATCATACGGATATAGATTTTCTTCATAGTGAACTGGTACGTCTTACAGAAAAAACAGCTTATTCTCTCCGTGAAGATGAAAAGCTGACCGGTTGTGTGACGGTAAAGATCCGCTATTCAGATTTTGAAACTACTTCAAGACAGGAAACAATCGATTATACTTCATTAGATGATCGCCTGATCGCAAAAGCAAAAGATCTTTTTAATAAATCGTGGCAAAAAGGAAGGCCGGTGCGATTGCTGGGAGTTCGCTTCAGTCAAATGATCCCGTTTACCATGCAAATGAGTTTATTTGAAAATAATGCAGAAAAATTAAATCTCTACAAAGCTGTTGATGATATTAAGGAACGTTTTGGTAGTAAATCAGTGACGAAAGCTACTGTTATAAAAAACAAAACCGTGGAATAGCATTGCTCAAAATGGCGACTTATCCCCTATCTTCGCTGACTTATATACTTAACGCAAAATTTATATTTTTTCATGCAAGCCTGGAAAGAGTATCAACAAAAGAACAAAGACCGTTTTTTGACTGAAATTTTGGATCTGCTCCGCATACCTTCTGTAAGCGCCAAGACCGAACACAAAGCAGATATGTTGAAATGCGCTGAAGCTGTCAAAAAAAGTTTATTAGAGTCCGGTTGTGATAAAGTTGAAGTATTTCCTACCAACGGACACCCGGTTGTTTACGGTGAAAAAATAATTGATCCGTCCAAACCTACTGTACTTGTGTATGGACACTATGATGTTCAGCCAGCCGAACCACTGGAACTCTGGCACAGCGGACCGTTTGACCCGGTGATCAGAGACGGAAAAATTTTTGCAAGAGGATCGGCAGATGATAAAGGACAGTTTTACATGCACGTGAAAGCATTGGAAACAATGGTGAACACCAACAGCATGAGCACTAATATCAAATTCATCATCGAAGGCGAAGAAGAAGTAGGCTCACCTAACCTTGCAAAATTTATTTCGGAAAATAAAGAACTTTTGAAAACAGATGTAGTGTTGATCAGCGACAGCGCTATGTTAAGCATGGAGCATCCTTCTTTGGATATCGGTGTTCGTGGCCTTTCGTATATCCAGGTAGAAGTTACCGGCCCGAATCGTGATTTACATAGTGGAACGTATGGCGGCGCTGTGGCAAATCCGATCACCATCCTTGCTAAAATGATCGCAGGCTGTCACGATGAAAATAATCATATCACCATTCCCGGATTTTATGATGATGTGTTGGAAGTAAGTAAAGAAGAAAGAACATTGATGGCACAGGCACCGTATAATGAAGAAGAATATAAAAAGGATCTTGGACTAAAAGAACTGTGGGGCGAAAAAGGATACACTACCAATGAACGAACCGGCATCCGGCCTACATTAGAAGTAAATGGTATCTGGGGCGGATATGAAGGTGAAGGCGCAAAAACGGTATTACCTTCAAAAGCCACAGCAAAAATATCAGCACGATTGGTTCCCAATCAATCATCGGATAAAATGACTGAAAAGCTGTTGGATTATTTTAAATCGATAGCTCCGGCTTGTGTTACAGTAAATGCTTTTGAACATCATGGCGGCGAACCTTACATGACGCCGATCGGAAGCCGGGGATATAAAGCAGCAGCAAAAGCTATTGAAACCACTTTTGGCAAACAACCCGTGCCTGTTCGTGGCGGCGGCAGTATTCCCATTTGCCATGTGCTGGAAGCAGAATTGGGAGTCAAGATCGTATTCATGGGCTTTGGATTGGACAATGATAATCTGCATTCTCCGAACGAAAAATACAATATTGAGAATTATTACAAGGGAATAGAAACGATCCCCTACTTCCATAAATATTTTGCTGAAGGATAATAAAAAGTCAAAAGTAAAAATTCAAAAAAGTATCTATTGACTAATTCTACTTTTCTTGAATTTTGATTTTTTAATTTTTACTTTTAAATGTGCCAGAAAAACTCCGCCTCGATAAATACCTCTGGGCCATTCGCCTTTTTAAAACAAGAACCCTGGCTGCCGCTGCCTGCAATAATGGTAAAATAAAATTTAACGGATCTCCGGTAAAAGCTGCAAAGCATGTAAGCATCAGCGATGAATATGAAGTAAAGACCGATGCCAAACGCTGGCGTATCAAAGTGACCGGGTTATTATACAACAGAGTGAAATATGAAGAAGCGATAAAATATTATGTGGACATCACTCCTGCTGAAGAAATAGAACGGTTGCAATTCCAGGCTGCCGCATTTTATACCGGCAAACGAAAAAGTAAGATTGGCCGCCCTACAAAAAAACAACGAAGAGACCTGGATGATTTTTTCGGAGATCAGTAAAGAAGATTCTTCAGCTTATCCAGATTGGATATAATGATCTTGCCATCTTTGATCTCAATAAGTTTTTCAGCTTTGAAATCACTCAATGTGCGGATGAGTGATTCCGTGGCAGTGCCCACATAATGTGCAATATCCTCCCTCGATATCTCGATCGGCTTGCTTTCTCCCTGCGGACTGAATTTATTCTGGATATCCACCAACGCTTTCGCTACTCTTTTCCGAAGTGAACTGTAAGCGAGATTGAGCAATCGTTCTTCTTTTTCTTTTACATTTTGTGTAATGATGCGGATGAATTTTGCTGCAATATTGATGTCGCCATAGATCATTTGCAAAAAATCTTCTCTCGGCACCTGCATGATCTCTGCATCTTCCAGCACCAGCGTGGAGTCATCATAGTTTTTATCTTCGATCAAAGAAGGATAACCCATGAAATCTCCTTCGCTGAACAGATCGGTGATATACTCTTTGCCATCTTCGTGTGTTTTGAAACCTTTCACCTTTCCCTTTACGAGGTAATATAAAAAGCGGGGGCGTTTCCCTTCCTGGTACAGCATTTGTTTTTTGCTGTACGATTCGATGTTATACTGATCGGCCAGTTGTTTCATCAAACCGGAATCCTTCACATCTTTGATGAATTGAGTGATGCCCTGGGGCGAAGCTGCATATTTATGATCGAGAATCTCTGCTTTTTTCAAACGTATCTCTATCGCATTCAACAACTCAATATCTTCAAATGGCTTGGTAATATAATCATCGGCGCCCATTTCCATTCCCTTCCTGAAATCGCTTCGTTCTGTCTTGGCAGTTAAAAATATAAATGGAATGTTCAGGGTCTCGGGATTTTTGCGGAGCAGGTGCAATACGCCGTAGCCATCCAGTTCCGGCATCATGATATCGCATACGATCACATCCGGTTTTTCTTTTACAGCAAGATCCACACCTTTCTTACCGTTTTCAGCAGTGAATGTTTTGTATCCTGCCAGGTCCAGTATTTCCGCGGTATTGTCGCGGATATCCGGATTATCGTCAATAACTAAAACAGATTTCATTCGTGTCGTTGGTTTATTGGAATAGTAAATGTAACAGTTGTTCCTTTATTTAACTGACTTTGCAAAGTTACAGTTCCATTTAATAAATCGATGTAACGCTTTACAATATGCAACCCCAGGCCCGTTCCCTGTATGTTCGTCACATTTTTAGCCCTGAAAAAACTGGTGAACAAATGTTCCTGGTCTTCTTTCGAAATCCCAATGCCTTTATCAGCAATGGTGATCGTAGCTTCGCTACCCTCTACTTTGCTTTTCATATCTATCGTTGCGCCATCATCAGAAAATTTGATGGCATTGCCAAGAAGATTTATGATGATATTTTTCAGCAGTTTTTTATCTGTATGCACATTCGTTTCACCGGTATGTTCAACCAGCACCAATTGATCGTTCTTCAATAATCCTTTCATTTCATCCACGGTTTCATCTATGAATTCCTTCAGGTCAAACGCTACCAGGTGTGATTCCACTTTGCCTTCATCGAGTTTTCCTAATGACAGAAAATCTTCAAGAATGTCATTCAGGTGTTTGACAGAGCCTTTGATCTTTTCAATATGACGGTTTCTTTTTTCCTGGTCTTCGGTAGTAGTATATTTTGCAAGTAGGGAAGCTGAAGACAAAACAGTACTCAGCGGCGTCCGGAATTCATGTGAAGCCATCGAGACAAAACGGCTTTTGATCTCATTAAGCTCTCGTTCTTTATCCAATGCTTCACTCAATTCCTTTTGCGACTCCTCCAGTTTTTGCAACGCTTCTTTTAATATCACGGTTCGCTCTTCCACTTTGCCTTCCAGTTCAGCATTCAGCCTGCGTATTTGTTCCGTCACCCGTTCCAGTTCTTTCTTTTGCTGAATAAGGTTTCGTTCCGCTTCTTTACGATGAGTGATGTCCACAATAAATGCGATGACATACATGTCATTCCGCTCCTGGTAATGACTCAAACTCACTTCGACCGGGAATTCTGAATTATCTTTTCTTTTTGCATACAGATCACGGCCCGTTCCCATAGCACGGTTAGATGGCGCTTTGTAAAATCCCTCCCTGAGGCCAACATGTTTATGTTTGAACTGGCCCGGCAATAACACTTCTACTGTATTTCCGAACAGTTCAATGGCATTGTACCCAAACATTCTTTCTGCAGCCGGATTTACAAGAATAATTTTTCCTATACTGTCCGTAAGTATTATTCCTTCCGTAGCATTTTCAAACAAAGAGGTCATGTGTGTTTTATCAGACCGGATATTTGCATATAAATTTTTCAGGTGGATCACAATAATGCTTGTAATAAAAATCACCAGCAACCGAAGGAGTGTTTGAATGATCGATGTTACTGAGATCAGCTCTTTTTCATAAACGATCTCGAAAAGTATAATAACAACAGCGCTGATGACTGAGAACAAAATGGTGGAACGTTTGCCGGGAATAAAAGCGGTCAAAAAAATACCGATCAATAATCCACCAACCAGAATGAAGCGACCCTGGAAAAGATAGCCAATCAGGATGGTGACGATTAAAGTTAAAATGGTATAAAATAATGCTTGCCGCTCGTTGATCCGGAGCATCGATACTGGTTTAATCCTACTAAGTTAATGATTCAGTTATGAATTAAGGATAATCATATCCGGAAATATCACTCTTTCCTGGTGAGTTCTTTTTCCATAGCTATGGCTTTGGGAAAAAGTATCTCGTTTTCCAAAAACATATGCTGTAACAGGTCATGATCCAGTTCCCGTAACATACAAAAAGCGACCTGGTGACTGACACAGGCATTTTCCGGTGCTGTATAATTATCTGTTAGTTTTCGCAGGTCATGCAGCACTTTTGAAATAGACTCATGCTCCTGCTTCATTACTTCTTCCACAGGTTTTCGCAATGTACGTACCAACAGGCTGGCATAGGACTCTTTGCTGTCATAAGCATGAGCGATCTGGCGGATATAAGGAAAAAGAATCTCTTCTTCCTGCTTCAGGTGCGGAAAAATATCTTTGTATAATGAATTAAAAAGCTTCAGCACTTCCTCCAGTTCCGGGTATTTTTTCTTATGGTCTTCTACAAAATGATTGAGATGCTCACGGATCTGAGGCAGCACATCCTTCAGATACTGGTGATGCACCTTGATAATATATTCCGTGAGAAAATCAATATTCCATTCATCAAAATGAAGTGTATTGGAAAGCTGGATCGTTCGAACGGAACATTCCAGTTCTTTTTTAATCATATTAAAATCCAATCCCTGCATCTCACAAACAGTACCTAAAGGCCATTTTCCCCCGCAACAAAAATCAATACCGTACTTATTGAATACTGATGCTGTCCGGTAGTCCTGCCGTACAATATCTGAAACAAAAGAATTTTTGTCAATACTGATCGGGATTAAAAACATTGTAATTGGCTTTCAAGTTGAAACCGAAAAACTATCGTTGATTCATGCAAATTTTCAGTACGCTGAAATATTCCGGATCAGTTCCGGCTTGTTTCCTATCACCAGGTCATGAATGGTTGACTCCGTCAGGGTTTTTTTAAGATCTACACGGAGGCGTTCCATATCATGATGAACAGGACAAGGATGATCCGGATCACATTTCCTCAATCCAAGAGCACACATTGAAAACTGATCCAGCCCTTCAGTGACTTCCAGCACTTTGATCAGGGGTATCGATAAAGTATCCTGGTTAATGGAAAATCCACCATAAGGACCCTTGGTAGAATCGAGGATCTTTTCTTTTACGATCTTGTTCATGATCTTGCCCAAAAAATGTTTGGGCACCGATAATCTTTCTGCGATCTCGTCGATCTGCACTCTTTTCTTTTCATCGCTCATCAAAGCGACATACAAAATGCCACGTACGGCATAACCAAATGATTTTGTAAAAAACATATGCAACAAAATAAAATCATTCAACAAGCCGGCTAAATGACAAATATCATTTTCAGATATGATAGTAATCAATATCGGCAGTGCTGCTGCTGGATACTTTCATTTTTCAAAAAACATAAAGGATGTTGTAGTCGTTTATTGACGGGAACTATCCAACTGAATAGCTAATCGAACCAGAATGAAAATTTTGATCTTCCTTGTTTTATTCATCTCTTATGCGGTGTACAGTGCCGTGGTGTATACCAGGGGCACAAAAAGTAATATTAAATTGACCAATACCGAACGGGAACAGGTTGATCGGGGAAAATCATTGTTTCAGCAATATAATTGCACTTCCTGTCACCAACTTTATGGACTTGGCGGATACCTGGGACCGGAGTTGACGACAGCGTACAGCGATACCTATCGTGGACCATTATATATGAAAGCTTTTTTACAAAATGGCGGGGTTCGGATGCCCAACTTTCATTTCAGCGAAAAAGATATTGATGCACTCATCGGCTTTTTAAAATATGTGGATGAAACCGCCATTACCTATAAACATAAATAAAGGATGTCTACCGATTGGAATTATACCGGATCAAATGATGCCAACAAAGCAGCCAAAGTTTTTTTATTGCTTGCATTAAGTTATTTACTTATCGGTCTTTTGTTCGGCGTGATTGGCGGAATGCAGTACATATTTCCTGCATTTTTAAAAGATCAGGTATCCTTTCAAAAAACAAGGCCGTTGCATGTATACCTAGTGATCAGTTGGATATTCACGGCTGCACAGGCAGGCATTTATTATTACCTGCCAAAAATTGCAAAAAGACCAATCCGTTGGCCGAAAGGGATATGGTTACATTTTGCCATGCAATGCACCACATCGTTGATCATCATCTCAGGTTTTTTTGCAGGATATTTTGGAGGAAGAGAATACCTGGAGTTCCCGCCGTTATTAGGAGCTTTCATTTTTCTGTCCTGGGTTCCGTTTGCCATTAATTTTTTTGCAACGTTAAAACCTAATTATAAAACGGCGCCTGTATATGTGTGGATGTGGTCCACCGGAATATTGTTTTTCTTTATCACATTATCAGAATCATATCTGTGGTTGTTCGATTTTTTCCGGGATAATATTGTCCGGGACATTACGGTGCAGTGGAAAGCCCTGGGCTCCATGGTCGGAAGTTGGAACATGCTGGTGTACGGAACGGGCATCTATATAATGGAACAAATGAGTGGTAATGAAAAAACAGCACGTTCGCCATTGAGTTTCTTTTTCTACTTTTTAGGATTGACCAACCTGATGTTCAACTGGGGACATCATACATACATTGTTCCTGCAGCACCATGGGTAAAAATGGTAGCATACAGTATCAGCATGACCGAACTATTGCTCTTTGGTTATATTATCTTTCAATGGAAAAAAACGTTGACAAATGCACGGAAAAATTATAACCAACTCCCTTACCGTCTTCTTTCGTTTGCTGATGTATGGATTTTTCTAAACCTGGCATTAGCCATTTTCATGTCGGTACCAGCATGGAATTTGTTCACTCATGGCACCCATATTACCGTAGCGCATGCTATGGGCACCACCATCGGCATTAATACTATGCTGCTGATGGCCTCCGTATTTTTTATCCTGAAAAAAGAAAGCGCTTTCCAATTTCAGCAAAACAAGAAATGGATCAGTCGGGGTATTTATATCACCAACGTTGCGCTTTTATTGTTCTGGTCATCATTATTAGCCAGCGGCATTGTAAAGATCATCAGTACGCAGCGACATGAAACATTTTATTATATCATGAAGAAAAGCCTGCCCTATTTTCAACTGTTTGCTTATAGTGGAATCTTTGTTTTCGCCGGTTTAGGAATTCTGATATATTGTGCATTAAAAATCACACTAAAAAAGAAAGCAGCTATTCCGGGCATCCGGGATTCGTCAATGGTAGCAACAACCAAACCTGTTGTAATTAAGTTATGATCATTTAGAAATAATTATTACGATCAGATAGCCCTGATCCGATCCATAACCTTTTGCACCATATTGTCACACCTGGAAAGATGAAAATGCAGCAACTCTTCTTTTTTTACATAGCTGCTCAGTGAATCTCTCAACAAAGATTTGGCCCGATTGAGCCGCACTTTTACATTGGTTTCACTGATGCCGAGGCATTCTTTTGTCTCTGCAATATTCATATTTTCAATTTCTCTCATCACAAATACAATCCTGTATTTTTCCGGAAGTGATTGAATGGATCGTTCCAGGACTTCCTTTAGTTCGGAATTCAGCACTTTTATAAGAGGAGTTTGTTTATCCATTGAATAATGATGATAAGATGCAGGGTACATACTATCGTTTGCCTCATTGATCTTCTTACGTCTTTTCAGGCTCATCAGGCATTCATTGATCAGGATCCTTGTGATCCAGGTCGAAAATGATGATTTGAATTCAAATTTGCCGATACTCTCATACGCTTTGATATAAGTGATCTGCATCAGTTCTTCCACTTCCGCATCATCATTAATAATAGACATACCCACCCGGTACAGGCGTTGATTATACCTGCGTATGATATGCTCGTACAAATGTTTTTCACCCTGAAGTATGCGCCTGATAACTTCATGGTCAGCAATAGAGCCATTTATAATGTCTTTTTGATCCATTTTGTCCACGTAGCTTCCTGTTAGATTACATTCATCCGGTAAGGTTACAAAATTATCAGAATATTTTTTTTCTGTAACCTTCAGCTCTCGTAATAATCCAACTATTAAAATAATTCTTCACTACAAATTTTTCAATTATGAAAAAAACGATTTCCTTAGCCATTGCTTTTTTGCCCGTTCTCATCGCCATTACATTTAATAAATCAGCAGCTCAAATGAGTAAGATGGATATGAGAACTGCCAGCTTTAAAACCACTGCAGCAGATGAATTAAGAACAACATTGCGGCAACTCTGGGAAGACCATGCTATGTATACCAGGAATGTTATTTTGAATATCATTGACGATCTTCCCGGCACAAACGAAGCAGTTGTTCGCCTGCTGCAAAACCAGGATGATATCGGAAATGCGATTAAACCAGTATATGGAGAGGAAGCCGGTAAAAAACTTTCACAGCTGCTGCATGACCATATTACCATTGCGGCAGATCTTTTAAAAGCCGCCAAAGCCGGTAACCAGGCTGATTTTAATTCGATCAATGACAAATGGCTGAAAAACGCTGATGATATTTCTTCCTTTTTAAATGCAGCCAATCCCAAAAACTGGAAACTGGATGATATGAAGAGCATGATGCACCGGCATCTTGATCTAACTACGCAGGAAGCAGTGGCCCGATTAAAAAAAGATTATAAAGTAGATGTAGAGGCTTTTGACAAAACCAGGGCCGAATTAATGGACATGTCGGATATGCTGGCACAAGGCATCATCAATCAGTTTCCGGATAAATTCAAAAACTAGATCTGAATAGTTCAAAAAAATATTTTTCACCTCCTAAAACAATACATCATGGACACATCCATTCAAAGCTCTCAGCAAATTCTGAAATATACTTATGGCCTGGTACCGATTGTAGCAGGGCTCGATAAGTTTACCAATATTCTTACCAACTGGAAAGATTACATTAATACCTCATTGCTTGGAATACTGCCGTTCAGCTCGCAAACTTTCATGATCATAGTTGGAATCATTGAAATTGCAGCCGGCATTTTGGTTTTATTACGGCCACGCATCGGCGCCTCCGTAGTCATCGCATGGTTAATAGTTATTGCTTTGTCCCTGGTTCTTTCAGGACATTACCTTGATGTAGCTGTAAGAGACTTAGTAATGGCTGTTGGTGCTTTTGTTTTGGTGAAGCTTTCTGTTCCTGCCAGTCCACGTGTAGCGTAACAGAAGCTGGTTGTTGCTCCGCAGGATAGTAATATTCTGCGGAGTTTTTATTGTATTATGATCCTTCTCATATTTATTTTGCCTGCATGTAGTTTTATTAAATAAATAATTACTTAGTTGTGTATTGCAAGAAGATTCAAAATCTTATACTATTTTTTTTAATAGAGATCAACTGGTCATTTTTAAAGAAAATACTGTTTGACTATTCTCACTATCCTGATTGATAAATATCATTTACCAGCGAATTACACCCTCCTACATTTGTTCACCGTATTGCACGTCTTTAATCAAAAAGGCAAATTTCGTTCTCGTCGCCTGACGAGAGATCGTTGGTTTTCGTTTCAATCGAAGCCCCCCGATTCATCGGGGGGCTTATCATTTTTTGTGACTGAAATCAGATATCCCGATGACAATTCTCATCAGATAAGTTACCGGATAAAAACAATTTTGATCTTCCTGTAAAAATCATTTGTCATTGAAAGATGTTTTGGCCAAAGAAACGAAACCAACAGGGAAGACGACCGTTGAATGCTATCACTGCGGCGAACCTTGTGATACTTCCATTTCCACAGATAACAAATATTTCTGTTGTGATGGATGCAATTTTGTGTACCAGTTACTGCAGGAAAATGGGTTATGCAATTATTATGAACTAAGTAAAAAGCCGGGCATTAAAGTAAAAGGTAAATTCAGTTCCGAGAGATTTGCATACCTCGACAATGAACAAGTACTACAAAAACTGCTTCGCTTCCGCGACGATAACCAAAGCCATGTAAATTTTTATTTGCCGCAAATGCATTGCGCTTCCTGCATCTGGCTATTGGAAAATCTCCACACTATTGATCCGGGCATATTGTTTTCAAAAACCAATTTTCAGCGCAAAAATATTTTCATTGTTTTTGATCCCGGTAAGATCTCGCTGAGAAAAGTGGTGGAACTACTGGCATTCATCGGTTATGAACCTTACATCAGCCTGGATGAAGGAGAAAAAAAACCCACTAAGAAGATCAATCGCAAAAAGATCTTCAAGATCGGCGTAGCAGGTTTTTGTTTCAGCAATATCATGATGCTGAGTTTTCCGGAATATTTTTCTTCGGGAAATATTGATCAACCATACCTTTCAAAAGTTTTCAGTTTTCTGAATCTCGCTTTATCACTACCGGTATTCTTTTACAGTGCTAATGGATTTTTTATTTCTGCATGGAAAGGCTTGCGGCAAAAATGGCTGAATATTGATGCCCCTATTGCCTTGGCAATACTGGTTACATTTTCAAGAAGTGTATATGAAATTCTCAGCGGCACAGGACCCGGCTACCTGGATTCCATGAGTGGCATTGTATTTTTCATGCTGGTAGGCCGCTGGTTCCAGGATAAAACGTATGACAGCTTTTCTTTCGACCGGGATTACAAATCTTATTTTCCATTGGGAGTTACCATTTTAAAAAATGGGAAAGAAGAAACTTCAACGATCAGCACATTGAAAAAAGGTGATGCAATTTTAGTTCGCCAGAACGAAATGATCCCTGCGGATGCGATCATCAAAAGCGGTGAAGGCAATATTGATTACAGTTTTGTATCAGGTGAAAACACGCCTGTGTTAAAAAGAAAAAACGAATTGGTATATGCTGGAGGCAAACAATTGGGAGCAGCGCTTGAAATGGAAGTCATTCAGCCTGTTGAACAGAGTTACATCACACAACTCTGGAACAATGATGTTTTCACTCAACAAAAAAACAAAGAACGTTCATTTGTACATCCCTGGAGCCGGTATTTTACACTGGCATTATTTATAGTGACAGCCGGCGCTGCATTGTATTGGGCATTTCATGATACTTCAAAGATTGCGATAGCAGTTACTTCATCTCTCATTGTTGCTTGTCCTTGTTCTTTGCTGCTCTCGGCAACATTTACCTATGGCAATATGCTTCGTCATTTTGGAAAAAATAAATTGTACCTGAAGAATGCGTCCGTGATCGAATCATTAAGTAATGTAAACAATATTGTTTTTGATAAAACGGGAACACTGACTCACTCTGCCCGGGCGAATATACGTTACGAAGGAGCAACACTAAATGAAGAAGAGATCAGCATGATCTATTCTTTGACCAAGGAATCAATTCACCCGTTGAGCCAAATGATACGACAGGAATTACTGCAAAGCTTTTCAGTGCAATCAATGCCTGTATCTGTTTTCCAGGAAAATGCCGGCAAAGGAATTATTGGATGGGTAAATGAAAATAAGATACAGATCGGTTCGAAAAATTTCATTGAAGAGAACAGCAAATTTTCAAACCAGCAATCCGGCAGCGAAGTGTATGTTTCAATTAATGGAATAAAAAAAGGAGTTTTCAAGATCAGTAACCAATACCGGGAAGGTATCGAAGCAATGATACATTCAATTCCCGGAAAAAAATTTCGGATACATGTGTTATCAGGAGATAATGCAGCGGAAAAGAAAAACCTGGAATCTATTTTCGGAAACCAGGCTTCTCTCCTTTTTCATCAATCGCCACAGGATAAACTGAATTATATCAAGAAATTAAAAATGCAAAATGCAAAAGTTCTCATGCTTGGTGATGGCTTGAATGATGCAGGTGCATTAAAACAAAGTGACGTGGGTATTGCTGTCAGCGAAAATACCAGTCAATTTACTCCGGCCTGTGATGGAATTCTCGATAGTAAAGAAGTTTATAAGCTGAATCGCTTCATTCAATATGCCCGGTCGGGAAAGAAAGTGATCACCTGGAGTTTTATCATTTCCATTGTATACAATATTATCGGATTAAGTTTTGCCGTGCAAGGGCTATTGTCTCCGCTTGTTGCCGCTATACTTATGCCCGCAAGCACCATCAGCATTGTGATGTTTGTTACAGCAGCCACCACATTTTCTGCCAGGCGAAAAAAGTTATAAAAGATATCAGAGTAGTTATATACAGATATGATCAATCTCGAAATAAAATCATTGACAATGCTCATAAAATCGATTGAGAATAATCAGCAGTGCAGGAAAAGTCAAAAGATACTTTTGTCCAAATTAATAATCAGTTAATGAGTGTACTCATTCTTCTTATAGCGTTTAGCATTTTAATAGCAGGTGGATTTCTTGCAGCATTCATCTGGTCTGTTAAAAAAGGACAGTTTGATGATGATTATACTCCTTCAGTTCGAATATTAATGGATGATAATGCCATTTCAAATCCATCCAAAGGAAATGAAACGGCGAATAACGAATCTCATTTACCGGAAATTCAAATTGAAAAATAAGTAATTGATTGATTTTATTGAATAAGATTTTTTAAACCAAAACAAAAATATAATTCATGCAAGCACTGGAAAGATTTCAGTATGACAACAAGATCGTCCGCAATTTTGCTTATGCCACCATCATTTGGGGCATTGTCGGTATGTTGGTGGGCCTTTGGGTAGCTCTTGAATTAGTGTTTCCACGAACATTGAATGTTCAACCCTTTTTCAATTTCGGGCGGCTTCGTCCATTGCATACCAATGCGGTCATTTTCGCATTTGTTGGCAATGGTATTTTCACAGGGGTTTATTATTCATTGCAGCGATTGCTGAAGACCAGGATGGCGAGCGATGTTTTGAGTCGCATCCATTTCTGGGGATGGCAGCTCATCATTGTTGCTGCGGCGTTGACATTGCCACTGGGAATGACCACCGGAAAAGAATACGCCGAGTTGGAATGGCCGATCGATATTGCCATTACCATTATCTGGGTGGTGTTCGGATGGAACATGTTCGCCACCATTCTGAAAAGAAGAGAAAGACATTTGTATGTCGCTATCTGGTTTTACATCGCCACATTTGTTACAGTGGCCGTATTGCATATCGTGAATTCATTTGAATTGCCGGTAAGCTGGTTCAGAAGTTATTCATGGTATGCCGGCGTGCAGGATGCATTGGTGCAATGGTGGTATGGACATAATGCAGTGGCGTTCTTTTTAACCACACCATACCTGGGCTTGATGTATTATTATTTACCAAAAGCGGCAAACCGCCCGGTATTCTCCTACAAACTTTCCATCATTCACTTCTGGGCATTGATATTTTTATATATCTGGGCCGGACCGCATCACCTGCTGTATTCAGCATTACCCAACTGGGCACAATCACTCGGCATCGTATTTTCTTTTATGCTGATCTTCCCAAGCTGGGGCGGTATGATCAATGGATTACTGACACTGCGTGGTGCGTGGGATAAAGTGAGAGAAGATGTGGTTCTCAAATTTTTGGTCGTTGCTGTCACGGCTTATGGTATGGCAACATTTGAAGGGCCGATGCTTTCATTAAAAACAGTGAATGCGATCAGTCACTTCACCGATTGGACCATTGCCCATGTACACGTCGGCGGTTTGGGATGGAATGGGATGTTGACATTTGGAATGCTGTACTGGCTGATACCAAGAATTTTTAAAACAAATCTCTATTCAAAAAAATTAGCGAATGCACATTTCTGGGTTGCCACACTTGGAATAATTTTTTATGCTGTGCCTATGTATTGGGCTGGTTTTACACAAGCCGCCATGTGGAAACAATTTACTCCTGACGGAAGGTTGGCGTATCCGCAGTTTGTGGAAACTGTAACATACCTGAAACCATTTTATGCCACCCGTGCATTTGGCGGAAGTTTGTTCCTCATCGGTGCATTGATGATGATGTACAATTTATTCATGACTGTGAAGAAAGGAAAATTGGTTGCCAATGAAGATGCAGAAGCCCCGGCTTTGGAAAAAGCGTATGCAGTACATACCGGAGAACACTGGCATCGCCGTATTGAAAGAAAACCGATTCCTTTCCTGATGCTTGCACTTGTTGTAATTCTCATTGGAGGAATTATTGAAATAGTGCCTACGTTCCTGATCAAATCCAATATCCCAACTATTGCAAGTGTGAAACCCTACACACCTCTTGAATTGCAGGGAAGAGATATTTACCGAAGAGAAGGTTGTTATACTTGTCATTCACAAATGATCCGTCCGTTCCGTTCCGAGACCGAGCGATATGGTGAATATTCAAAAGCAGGAGAATTTGTTTACGATCATCCGTTCCAATGGGGATCCAAGAGGATCGGTCCCGACCTGGCAAGAGAAGGATCATTGAAATTAAAAAAATCTGATTCCTGGCATTTTAATCACCTGGATGATCCGCAGGCCATCACTCCGGGTTCTGTGATGCCTTCCTATTCTTTTCTCCTGGAAAATTCATTGGACACGGCAAGCACTCCGGTAAAGATAAAAGCGATGCGTACGCTGGGTGTTCCGTATCCAAAAGGATATGAGAAAATTGCTAACAAAGATCTGATGGCGCAGGAAGAACTTATACGGGCCAATCTCCTTACAGATAGCATCAGGGTGAAACCGAATGTGGAAGTGCTGGCGCTGATCGCATACCTGCAACGTCTCGGAACAGACATAGAAAAAAATAAGGTCGCAGAAAATAAAAAATAAAACCATGTTCAAATTCATCAAGCAATATGCAGAAACCATGGATCGAGTAGATATTTACCCGATCATTTCTCTATTGATCTTCTTTGTGTTTTTTATTGTGATGCTGTATTTCGTAAAGAAGATGGATAAATCAAAAGTGAACGATATCAGTAAACTTCCATTGGAAAATGATGATGAATATTCAGAAACAATCAACCACAACAATCTAAAACAGGCTTGATTATGAGAAATAATTTGTTCAAACGTTTTTTCAGTACCGCTCTTGTCTTATTGATTTTTTCATTTGCTGCGTCGGCACAGTCAAAAATTAGTCTTCCAACAGGAGGGCTGAAGTATTTTCTGTACAGCGTTCTTGGATTTTTGATTCTTGTAATTGCACTTACAACATATTTTGTAAGACAAAAAAATAAATACCAGCGGGAGGCTATATTAAAAAGCGGCAAGCCTATGGAACGTTCCCGTCTCCGCCAATGGTGGAGCAATCTTGATAAAAGATTTTTTACCAAAGCTGCTCCATTGGAAAAAGAAGCCGATGTGTTGCTGGATCATGATTATGATGGCATCAAAGAACTGGATAATGCATTACCGCCCTGGTGGAAATGGGGATTTTACCTGACGATCGGTGTAGCAGTAATTTATTTATTGCGTTTCCATGTTTTTAAAACAGGGCCTACGCCGGAACAGGAATACAACACAGAAATGCAGATTGCGGCTACCAAAATGGAAGCATTCAAAAGCAAGAATAAAGAACAGTTTGATGAGAAAAATGTGACCATGGCTGATGCTACCGGAATTGCTGAAGGAAAGAAAATTTTTTCCGGGACCTGTTTCCCCTGTCATGGAGCCAAAGGAGAAGGCGGAATCGGTCCGAACCTTACCGATCAATACTGGCTGCATGGCGGTACCATTCAGAATGTATTCAAAACAATAACAGACGGAGTTCCGGATAAAGGAATGCAGGCTTGGGGAAAAACGTTTTCAGCCGCAGAGATCAGGGACCTTGCAAGTTTTGTTTTATCGCTGCAGGGAACTAATCCTCCCAATGCAAAAGCACCGCAAGGTGATT
>DASZPW010000181.1:0-13706 GCA_035550155.1 Chitinophagaceae bacterium
CCTCCCGATAGCTATCGGGATGAGCTAAGGGTCCTGAGCGATTTAGCTCAAGAAGCCGCAAAAATAAAAAAATAAAGGAGAAGCCGGCTATTTGATCTCTTCAAAATCAATATAATCATCTGCATTGCCTTTAGGTACCGATGCTTTCTGTGACGATGAAGAGGAATATTGCTTAGCTGTATTCATTTGCCCGGACATTCGTTGTTGTACATCCTGAAACCCCTTTTTTAATTGTTGTGAAGTTTTATAAACAGGAATGATGAACGCAAACACTATTTTGTACAATAAATAGATCAGGAATGCATAAAGAAGCACTTGAAAAATCATGTTTCGAAGGTAGCACTGTCTTTTTAATCCATGTCCTGAAAAACGGTGAATGGCTGTTAAAATCCGGTAAAAAAGTGAATTCGGGATAAGTTTGGAATGAATAGCTGCATTCCCTTACCTTTGCAGCGGAAATAGATGATAGAAGGGAACGAGGTCCGTTCCCTTCTTCTTTTGGGCTCCATGACTGAAATAGCGCAAATAAAAACTCTGGAACAAAAAGTAGAAGCCCTGATCAGTGATAAACCCGGATTTTTTCTTGTGGATATAAAGATCAGCCCTTCTAACAATGTACGGGTATTCCTGGATGCTGACCAGGGAATTACAATTGATGAATTGGTGCAGCTGAACAGAAACCTGTATAAGCAGATCGTCGAAAGCGGCATTTTTCCGGGAAATGATTTCTCGCTGGAGGTTTCTTCACCTGGTTTGGATGAACCCCTGAAAATACTGAGGCAATATTTTAAGAATATTGGAAAAGATGTGGAGGTGTTGAGGAAAGACGGGATCAAAACTGAAGGAAAGCTGAAATCTGTAAACGAACATTCAGTTATAATTGAAGAAGAAAAAGGAAAAAATAAGAAGAAAGAATTTATAGAACACAGTATACCTTTTGAAAATATTAAATCAACAAAAATTCAAATAAAGTTTTAGGCGGGGTTTTTAAAAATAAATCCCTTTTCAAAATTTCGAGCTATGGCAAGTATTAATCTGATCGAAGCATTCCAGGAATTCAAAGAGGCGGAAAATATTGACCGCCCCACCATGATGAAAGTAGTGGAAGATGTTTTTAAAACATTACTTCGAAAAAAATATGGCAGCGATGAGAACTTTGATGTAATTGTAAATGCTGAAAAAGGAGACCTTGAGATCATTCGGCATCGAATGATTGTAGAAGATGGGCAAGTGGAAGACCCGCTGGCCCAGGTGGCCTATACCGACGCAGTAAAAATTGAACCGGATTTTGAAGTTGGTGAAGAGTTATTTGAAGAGATCGATTTGTATGATTTCGGCCGGAGAGCCATATTAGCGGCTAAACAGACCCTTGCCAGTCGTATCAATGATCTGAAGAAAAACGTATTGGCCAAAAAATATGGGGACAGGATCGGGGAGATTGTAAGTGCTGAGGTGTACCAGGTTTGGAAAAAAGAAATCTTGCTATTGGATGAAGAGGGAAATGAACTGATATTGCCGAAAAGCGAACAGATCCCACAGGATTATTTCAAAAAAGGAGAAAATATCCGTGCTGTAGTGAAGAAGGTGGATATGAAAAATAATACACCGGTCATTATTCTTTCCCGTACTTCGCCTGAGTTTCTTGCCAAATTGCTGGAGATCGAAGTACCGGAGATATTTGACGGTTTGATCGTCATTAAAAAAATTGTTCGTGATCCCGGAGAAAGAGCTAAAGTGGCAGTGGAATCGTATGATGATCGCATTGATCCGGTTGGCGCCTGCGTGGGAATGAAAGGAAGCCGTATTCATGGAATCGTTCGTGAATTGAAAAATGAAAATATCGACGTAATCAACTGGACCAACAATATCCAGTTGCTGATTCAACGGTCACTGACTCCTGCCAAGATCACCAGTATGGACATAGACCAGGAAAACAAACATGCAAATGTTTACCTGAAACCCGACCAGGTTTCGCTGGCCATTGGCCGTCGGGGCGTCAATATTAAATTAGCTTGCGAATTGACAGGATTTGAACTGGACGTTTATCGTGATAACGAAGGCGAGGTTGAAGAGTTCGATATTGACCTGGATGAATTCAGTGATGAAATTGAAACCTGGGTGATCGATGAACTGAAACGTATCGGTTGCGATACAGCAAGAAGTGTCTTAGATCTCACTCCGGAAGAGCTCGAACGCCGGACAGATCTTGAAAAAGAAACCATAGATGAAGTAAGAAAAGTGTTGAAAGAAGAATTTGAAAAAGAATAATAAAGAGTGAATAGTGAATGGTCAGTCATGATCACTTTTCGCTTTCACTATTGAATATTCACTAATAAAAACTGAATGGCAGAATTAAAACTTCCAAGATTATTAGCTGCGGCCAAGGAATTCAACATTGGTCAGGACACCCTTATTGATTTTTTGATCGAAAAGGGTTTTCCGAAAGATGAGCTGAAACCCACATCAAAGCTTACAGAAGAAATGTACAGGGCATTGCAAATGGAGTTTCAGAGCGATAAAGTGGCCAAGATGAAAAGTGACCAGGTGGATCTGCCAAAAGGCACTCAAGCCGAAGCAAAAAAGAAAAAGGAAGAAGAAGAGATCGTTTTTAAAAAAGAAGAAAAGAAAACCACCAAAAAAGAAGAACCGGTTCAGGAAGAAAAGCCGGCAAAAGCAAAAGCAAAAAAAGAAGAGGCTCCAAAGGAAGAGATCGTAAAGTTGGAAGCGCCGGAACTTGAAAAACCGAAAGTTGTTGACAAAATAGATCTCTCAGCCATCGATTCTTCTACGAGACCTAAAAAAACCGGAAGAAAAAAGAAAGAAGAAGAAGCACCAACTGAACCCGTAAAGAAAACTGCAAAAAAGAAAACCAAAAAAGAAGAAGAGCATGAGCAAGAGCCGGCAGTCCGGGAGGAAACAGAAATTGTAAAAGAAGAGCCGGTGCAGGAGGAATTGCCGCCGGTGATCGAAAATATTGAAGTAGAAAAATTGACCGGCCCGAAGATCCTTGGCAAGATCGATCTGCCGGTTGATAGCGATACAAGACCGAAGAAAGAGGAAAAAAGAAAAAGAAAGAGAATCCCGATTGAGAAAAAAGAAGTAAAAAAAGAAGATCTTTTTAAGGACAGGGAGAAGAAACAAGGGGGCGGTTTTAATAGGGATGATAGAAGAGACCGGCGTGGCGGTGGCGGCGGACGCAGAGACAACAGGCCAAGGGAAGAAAAACAAATTGACGAAAAAGAGATCCAGGAAAAAATACGGCAAACACAGGCCAAACTGGCCGGTGGTGGCGGACGTGGAAAAAGCCTCAAAGCAAAATTGCGTCGTGAGAAAAGACAGGAAATGGCAGAGGCAATGGGAGAAGCAGAAACCGATCATAAGCTTCAGGTCACTGAGTTTATCAGTGTCAGTGAATTGGCGAACCTGATGGATGTGAACTTTGCTGATGTGATCAGCAAGTGTATGAGTTTGGGAATAATGGTATCTATCAACCAGCGATTGGATGCGGAAGTGATCGAATTAGTGGCAAGCGAATTTGGTTTTGATGTCGAATTTATTGATATGGAAAAACAATTGGAGATGGAGGAAGAAGAGGAAGAGGACAGTGAAGAAGAGCTTCAACATCGTTCTCCCATTGTAACCATCATGGGACATGTGGACCATGGAAAAACCTCTTTGCTGGATTATATCAGAAGTGCCAATGTAGTAGCCGGTGAAGCAGGAGGAATTACACAACATATCGGAGCTTATAGAGTGACGTTGAATAACGGAAAAGAAATTACTTTTTTGGATACTCCCGGCCACGAAGCATTTACAGCTATGCGTGCCAGGGGAGCTAAGGTCACAGATATTGCTGTGATCGTTATTGCTGCAGATGATGCAGTGATGCCGCAAACCCGGGAAGCGATTAGCCATGCGCAGGCTGCCGGTGTTCCCATGATCTTTGCCGTAAATAAAATTGATAAAGACGGAGCCAATCCTCAAAAAATTTACGAGCAACTTTCTCAAATGAATTTATTGGTAGAAGAATGGGGCGGTAAATATCAAAGCCAGGAAATTTCTGCCAAGAAAGGACTGAACGTAGATCAGTTATTGGAAAAAATATTGCTTGAAGCAGAGTTGCTTGATCTGAAAGCAAATCCGGACAGGGAAGCAACGGGAACAATAATTGAAGCTTCACTGGATAAAGGCCGCGGCTATGTAGCTACTTTATTAGTTGAAAACGGAACATTAAGAGTAGGAGATATTGTAGTAAGTGGTCAGCATTACGGCAGGGTGAAAGCAATGTTTAATGAAAGAAACAAAAAAGAAGACGAAGTAGGGCCTTCTTCTCCGGCTGTGATATTGGGATTGAATGGTGCACCGCAGGCAGGTGAAAAGTTTAAAGTATATCTGGATGAATCGGAGGCAAAAGAAATTGCAAATAGACGGGCGCAAATACTCAGGGAACAGGGAATGCGTGCAAGAAAGCATATTACGCTGGATGAGATCGGCCGACGTTTGGCATTAGGCAATTTCAAGGAACTTAAGATCATCATCAAAGGTGATGTGGACGGATCGGTAGAAGCATTGAGTGATTCTTTACAAAAATTATCTACACAGGAAATATTGGTCAGTGTGATCCATAAAGGTGTCGGACAGATCAATGAAAGTGATGTGGTACTTGCTGAAGCATCGGATGCGATTATTATTGGTTTTAATGTGCGGCCATCATTGCAGGCATCCAAACTTGCAGAGAATGCCGGCATCCAGATCAGAACATATTCCATCATCTATAACGCCATCGAAGAAGTGAAAAGCGCTATGGAAGGAATGCTGGAGCCCACCATACAGGAAAAGATTGTTGCCAATGTTGAAGTTCGGGAAGTATTCAAGTTTGATAAAGCTATTGTAGCCGGATGTTATGTTCGTGATGGCAAGATCAAACGGGATTCCAAGGTTCGTCTCATCCGTGATGGTATTGTGATCTATCCTACCGGTGAGGGAGCCAGCGCTGAACTCGGATCGCTCAAACGCTTCAAAGATGATGCAAAAGAGGTTCAGGCTGGCATGGAATGCGGTCTTACTATTAAAAACTATTCTGATATTAAAGTGGGTGATGTGGTTGAAGCCTATGAAGAAGAAGAAGTAAAGAGAACACTTTAATTGCTGGGTAGTTTCCTTGCAGGCAATTTCCGTAGTTTACAGATGGCACCAGCACCCGAAATTTTTGTTAAATACCTACAGGAAGGGTTTATTTTTTATGACGAAAAGTATTTTTGAATTCATGTTATTCCAAAAGAAACTCATAACTGTTTATTTCCTGCTTTTCGGCTGCGTGATCTTGGCGCAGGCACAACCCAAAAAAGTGGTGGCGGACAAGATACTTGGTATTGTAGGAGATCGGATCATTCTTGAATCAGATATAAAAAATTCCATTTCAGATATTATCCGCCAGGGCGGAACGGTTCCTGATAATGCAGATTGCATTTTAACGGAACAGGCGATCGTATCAAAAATATTAATGTTGCAGGCTGAAAAAGATTCCTTACCGGTAACAGATGAAGAAGTAGAAGCAGAATTAGATCAGCGGATCCGGTATTTCATTAACCAGATGGGAGGCAATCAGCAGACATTGGAAGAAGTGGCCGGTAAAACTATTTACCAGATCAAGGATGATGCAAGAGAATCCGTAAGGGAAAACAAGCTGGCTACTGCCATGCGGAGTAAAATAGTTGAAAACGTAAAGATCACTCCAAATGAAGTAAAAGAATTTTTTGAAAAAATACCCAAAGACAGTTTACCATTCTTTGAATCGGAATTAGAAATTGGGCAGATCGTCATTTATCCCAAAGCCTCCAGGGATATGGAGAAATATATCATTGACGAGCTTAACAATTATAAGAAGCAGGTAGAAACCAGGATGATCTCATTTGCAGAGCTGGCAAAAAGAGTTTCCCAGGACCCGGGTTCCAAAGATCAGGGCGGGCAGCTTCAGTTGAATCGAAACGATAAAATATGGGATCCGACTTTTCTTGCTGCGGCATTCCGGTTAAAGGACGGAGAGATTTCTGCCCCGATTAAATCAAAATTCGGATATCATATCATTCAAATGGTGGAGCGTAATGGTGATGATGCGGTGATCAGGCACATACTGAGAATTCCTCCTGTAACAGATGTAGAGATCAACGAAGCTATTTCAAAATTAGATACCATACGTTCGAAAATCATTGCCGGCACTGTCGGATTCAATGAAGCAGCGGGCAAATACAGCGAGGATGAACAAGCCAAATATAGCGGACCCTTTATTTTGAACAGGGATGGTGCTCCTTATGTCACTATTGATCAGCTGGATAAAGATATGGTGACAACCATCAGCAAAATGAAAGTGGGAGAATATTCACAGCCCACCGTATTTGATGCCGATGTTACAAAGAAAGGAGTGCGTATTGTATACCTGAAATCAAGGTCTGAACCGCATCGCATGAACCTGCGTGATGATTACAGCAAAATATCTGAGATGGCGTTGGAACAGAAAAAGAATGATGCCCTTCAAAAATGGCTGGAAGCCAAGGTCCCCACTTATTACATTATGGTTGATGAACAGGCAAAAGAGGATTGTCCCAATCTTAAGAAACTTGTAGAAGGCCAAAGCAAAGCTTTTTAGAATCGAAGGCAAAGCCTCCTATTTCATTTGCAACCCGTACCTTTGCGGCTCCTTAAGTCTTCATGAGCGACCCGATCAAACACGAATGTGGATTAGCATTCATCCGGCTCAGAAAGCCATTCTCTTATTACCAAAAAAGGTACAGTACAGTAATGTGGGGTTTGAATAAACTCTACCTGCTGATGGAAAAACAACACAACCGTGGACAAGACGGCGCAGGAGTAGCTGTAGTTAAAACGGATGTGGAACCGGGTTATCCTTTTTTGCATCGAATCCGCAGCAATTCGATACAATCTATTGCTGATATTTTCAAACAAATCGGAGATGAGGTCAATGAACTGGAAAAATTCAACCCGGATATAAAAAAACATCCCGGATTAATGAAGGGCCATGTTTCATTCATGGGTGAATTGTTATTGGGGCACCTTCGTTACGGTACACAGGGAAAAAATAATATTGAGTTCTGCCATCCATTTGTGAAACGGCACACTATACCTGCAAGAAATTTGGCGTTGGCCGGCAACTTCAACCTGGTTAATACGGAAGAACTTTTTTCATTGGTAAATATTGATCCGGGAGAGTTTCAACGCCAGAGTGATCTTGCAGCTATGATGGAAGTGATCTACCATTTTTTGGTAAAAGCTGATGAGGCTTCTCCGCATCAAATGGATATTGCTGCTGTATTGAAAAAAGCCCTGGCATTGTTTGATGGAGGTTTTCATGTTGGCGGCGTAACCGGCAATGGCATTGGATTTGTTTTCAGAGACGCACATGGCATTCGCCCTTCATATTATTACATCAACGATGAAGTGGTAGTGGCTGCATCAGAAAGAGCTGCTATTCGTACTGCTTTTAATCTTGGAGAAAATGAAGTGAAAGAACTGATGCCGGGCCAGGCATTGATCGTAAATGAAAAAGGGGAACCTGAAATAGTGCAGGTATTAGAACCAAAAGAAAGAAAAGCCTGCAGCTTCGAACGGATTTATTTTTCCAGGGGCAGTGATGAAAAGATTTACCGTGAACGAATTGCTTTGGGATATAATCTCAGTGAACAGGTGCTTAATGCCATTGATCATGATCTGAAGAATACAATCTTTTCATTTATTCCCAATACGGCAGAAGTAGCATTTTATGGATTATTAAAAGGAATGGAGGATTATTTAAACAAAATCAAGATCGAAAGAATTCTAAGCTGGAAAAAAGAATATGATGCTGAAAAACTCAGCGAGATGGTCAACCGCCGCATTCGTATTGAGAAGATCGCTATTAAGGATGTGAAAATGCGGACGTTCATTACCGAAGATGCCGGAAGAAATGAAATGGTTCAACATGTTTATGATATAACATATGGAACGGTTCGTGCAAAGCAGGACACTTTAGTAGTGATTGATGATTCCATTGTAAGAGGAACAACATTGAAAGAAAGTATCATCCGAATGCTGGCTCGTTTGAAGCCCAAAAAAATTATAGTAGTTTCTTCTTCTCCGCAGATACGTTATCCGGATTGTTATGGTATTGATATGAGTAAGATGGGTGACTTCATTGCTTTTAATGCAGCCGTTGAACTGATGAAAGAAAGAGGAAAGACTGATTGCCTGAAAGATCTTTTAGAGCGATGCAAAGAGCTACAACGCAATAATAAACTCCATACTGAAAACGTAGTAAAGCAGCTGTACAAACAGTTCACTAACGAAGAGATCTCCGCCAAGATCGCTCAGCTCATCACGCCTCCGGGACTTGACATTCCGGTACAGGTGATCTTTCAAAGTATCGAAACATTACATCAATCCTGCCCCAACAATCTTGGTGATTGGTATTTCACCGGCAATTATCCCACACCTGGCGGTAACAAGGTTGTGAACAAAGCTTTTATGAATTATATGGAAGGAAAAAATGTAAGAGGATATTAAGAAAAGCTCCAGGAATTAAATTTCAAATATCAAATAAGTTCCAAAAAATAAATTTCAAGCTTAAAGAGAGCTTACCATGCTAATTTTAAGTTTTATTTGAATCTTGAAATTTGAAATTTGTAATTTTAATAAACCGATCGAAGCCTTGAAGACTCTTCTTCTTATTCGCCACGCAAAAAGCAGTTGGGATGATACATCACTGAACGATTTCGACCGGCCACTTAATGACCGGGGGAAAAGAGATGCACCAGTAATGGCAGAACGCCTTTCTGAGAAAAAAATCAATATTGAAGCTTTTGTTTCCAGCCCGGCCAAAAGAGCAGCAAGAACTGCAAAAATTTTTGCTGAAGAATTTAAAATAAAGAAAGATGATATTGTATTCAAAACAGAGTTATATATGGCCTCTGCCGATATTTTTTTTGAGGTCATTAAAAAAATGGATGATCACCTGGATTGCGTCAGTATCTTTTCTCATAATCCGGGTCTTACGGATTTTGCCAATGAATTAACTGAAGTGCGAGTTGACAATATTCCGACTTGTGGAATATTTGCAGTGAAAGCAGATATCAAACACTGGGCAGATTTCAAAGAAGCAAAAAAGAAATTCTGGTTCTTCGATTATCCCAAAGCCTGATCAAAAATTTTATTGCTGTTTAATGCGAAGCAGGCTTGTACTTCCGGAGTGAGCAGCTTCCTCAAACTGTAATATCGTATTTGTTTTGCCGGTCAGCTTCCATTGCTGATTGAATTTAACAATGCTGATGTTGTCAGTATTAAAATCTATAGCGAGCATCTCATTATTATCCGTATCGACAGAGATGTTCCATGTTCCCTGGATAGTTTCATTTTGTTTTTGAGCGGCTACAGCACCGGAACTGCTGAATAAAAGATGATACCCTCCATAATCAGCGGTCAGATCCTGAACATCATAAAAGTAATCTACGCTCCAATTGCTATGGGTGAGCATTTCATTGGTTGAGGGAATTAAAGCTTGGTTAGGCGTACAGCGGGAAAATGCTAATACAACGAATAGTAATACGGATTCAAACAGCAGCTTTGTGTTTTTCATAATAATGGATTTAATATTACTAAAATATCTTTTCTCCGAACGAAAAAGAAGAGCAATTATACTAAGCATCTCCTTTCTGAGAGTTTTAGTAGTTGTACTTCGAAGAACAACTAATTCCGGATCGTTTCAATAGATCTTATAAGTTTTGAGATGGCAGCGGGTAGTTTATTTTCTTCTTCAATATTGAAAAATTGATAGGAAAAATCTTTAGCCTTCTCCAAAATATCATCTAATGAAAACTCTTTTTGAGAACAGGCCACTGCAAAGTTTTTCTTTGAAAGATAGTCGGCAAGATATTCCTGCTCCGTTTGTCCCGGCGTGGGAATCAAAATACTTTTTTTCTGCAGTTTGACAAGATCCATTATGGTGCTGTATCCGCTGCGGGCAACTATGAATTCAGCTCTTTCCATTTCTTTTCCCAATTCGTCAGCAGGTAAATGATTATAAAACTTAAGGGAATTAGTAGAAGGGATCATCGAGAAAATATTTGGAAGACCTCTTACAATAGTGGCAGTTCCATTGTAATGAGCGATTTGCTGAACAATGATATTCTCAAATATCGTTCGCTGCGGTTCCGGCCCGGATAATAGAAACAGTAAATGATCTTTTTCTATTGCTATATTTTTTTTCTCTACTCTTGACAGCCACCCGATATATTGCAATGGAATTTCAGGCTTCTTATCCGGATGTGATAGAATACCTGCCAGGTTGTTTTCATTTTCATTATCCGGGATCCAGCATTCAGAAAAATGATTGATGAATCGAAAGTTTTTTTTCTGGAGCATCTTTTCGGTCCATCCGCCCCAATATGTTTTGATCAATAATTGATGTGTAATAAAAATAGAAAAAACAGCTTTATGATATAAGCCATACCTGTTGTCGCTGATCACTGCATCTATTTGATGTTCTTTCACCGCATCTTTTAACCATTGGCGTTCGTACCGGACGGCTCTTTTAATTTGAGGTATCTGGCTCATCATTCTCCAAAATAATCCACCCGATCTTGAATAATGAATACGATAGCCTTTGAGTGCTAAAAATGAAAGCTCCGGAAATTCTTTCTTTAAAAGACTTTCCTGGGCGCCTTCACCAGCCAGCAAAACTTCACAATCCTGTTTCAGCAATTCCTGAACAATAGGGATACAGCGGGTGGCATGACCCAGCCCCCAATCCAGCGGAGCTACTAATATGCGGGGTTTACGCCGTTTTTTTTCCGAAAAATGCTGATCCATGACAATTTTTTCCTTTTACTGAACGCTTTACATACTATTTTGTTAGTAAAATAGTTTTAATTTAGAACTTCCAACGAATGAAAACATGGAATAAAATAGCGCTTTTTCTGTTATTGGCGGGTATAGTTTTTGCAACCAGTTGTAATCGTAATTATTATTCCGGCAGTGGCAAAGGAGGCGGCAATTGCGGTTGCCCGAGTCATAAAGGAATGACGGGCTTCTAAAAACGAAAACCTATGTATCACCCGCAACGGGATCTACTTATGTTGGTCAGGCACGAGTTCATGAGCCAGCAGGCTATTGAACAAGAATTGGAGTACCTTAATAGTATTTTACATTACGCTGAACTTCCTCATAACTTTTGTACCGCTCACGAATTGGTGCATCGCAATCGGATCACTTCCAACTTCAAAAAAATTCTGAAAGCTGCGGCACAAACCAACCTTAAAGCTTTTCATTTCCTGATCAATAAGAATTGATCAAGCCTAACATTTTTTCAAAACTCCATTTATCCGATTACTGCATTTTGTCTGCACTGAAAACAGTACATTTAGACAAATCTTTTGTATGAGGAAACTGCTTATTCTTTTGCTGCTGTTCACTTTTTTCCAGGGCCAATCACAATTACCAACCTATGGTGGTAAAATAAAACCTGAGCAGGCGAATATGGATATTCGTCATTACACTATTGCATTGAATGTGGATATACCTCAAAAAAGCATCAGCGGTTATACGGTGATCGACCTGATCCTTGCGCAAGACACTCATACATTGTTATTCGACCTGATGAATGACCTGCAGGTAGAAAAAGTTTGGGTGAATGGAAAAGAAACTCCGTTTACTCATGAAAATAATCTTATTACGGTAAACGCTGCAGATAATTTGCCCGCTGGCAAAACATCAGTAAAAGTTCAATACTCCGGAAAGCCACATGTGGCAATACGGCCGCCATGGGAAGATGGTTTTACATGGACCACTGATTCAACCGGTCATCCCTGGGTGGCGATCACTGCAGAAGGCACCGGCGGTAAAATTTATTTTCCCTGCAAAGACCATCCTTCTGATGAACCGAACGAAGGAGTGGATATGATCATCACTGTTCCCAAAGATCTTGTTGTTGCCGGACCCGGACTTTTGCAAAAAGTAACGAAACAAAAAAATACCGCCACTTACTATTGGAAAACAAATTACACGATCAATAATTACAGCATTATTTTCAATATCGGCGATTATGATGTGGTAAGCAAAACCTATACTACTGTGGACGGTAACAAAGTGCCGATGCAGTTTTATGTTTTAAAATACCATGCAGATAAAGCAGCCCATCATTTAGACCTTTTGGAAAAGATGACACGAGTGAAAGAAAAATATTTTGGCGAATATCCATGGGCAAAAGAAAAGATCGGGATTGTGGAAACGCCGCATCTTGGAATGGAGCATCAAAGCATGAATGCTTATGGTAATCATTTTAACTATACCAAAGTGGGCGGTCAGGATTTTGACTGGCTGATGAATCATGAATTCGGTCATGAATGGTGGGGCAATAAAGTGACAGCAAAAGATTGGGCAGATTACTGGATCCATGAAGGTATCGGAAGCTTTGGCGATGCGTTGTATATTCTCGATATGGAAGGAGAACAGGCATATATTGATCATTTCAAACAAACAGCATTCGGCATTGCCAATGAAAAACCTGTGGTGCAGGGAAAAGATATTGAGGAAGAAACGGCTTACATCAATGATATTTATTCCAAAGGTTCATTTTTCATGCACACCTTGCGGTATGTGATCGGCGACAATATCTTTTTCCCAACATTGAAAAAACTGGCTACCGCTCCGCAATATACTTATGACAACTTGGTGAATACGGATGATGTGGAACAACTTTTCAGCAATGCTTCCGGAAAAAACCTGAAACCATTATTTGATTTTTACCTGCGCACCACGCAAAAACTGGAAGTGCATGTAACTGCGATGAGAGGCAATAAATACAAGATACAATTAGACAATTTTGATATGCCTTTGCCATTGGATATTATTACTGACCAGGGAAAGCAAAAAATAACGGCAGATAAAAATGGCGTAGTTATTACCAGCGCCACATTACCCATGATAGATCCTGATATGTATTATCTGAAAAAAGTGATCTATGAATAAATAAACATCAGGAAAGTTTCATCAACGCTTCTCTTAATTTGGAGATCATTTCATTGATCTGATCTTTCTTGCAGGTGCCAACACTGAGCCGGTACCAGGCGCTGCTGCGTGGAGAACCAAATGCATAGAAAGGAACCACGGCCAGTTTTGCTTCGTTGAGGATATAGGCTGTGACATCACTTTGTGTCTCTAATTTTTTTCCTTCGGCGGTTTTTTTACCAACGAGATCAATTTTTATCGGCAGGTAAATTCCTGCTTCGGGGGCAAACGCATCTACAGACAATCCCTGTTCTTTCAGCGACATGAATCCTTTGTAAATACGGTTGAGCCGTTCTTCCAGTTCATTTTTAAAATGACCAAGAAATTTTTTTATATCATCCCTGCGGCCGAGATAATACGCAACAGCTTTTTGCTCCGCCATCGGCGCCCATGCCCCGATATGCGTCAGTATCGCTTTCATTTTATTGATCACTGTGGCCGGACCCATACTCCAGCCCACTCTTACACCGGTAGCGGCAAATATTTTACTGATAGCATCAATAAAGATGGTATAGTCACGCATGGCGGGACGCAGCGACACCGGGTTGTAATGTTCGATCTTCCCGAAAGTGAGATGCCTGTACATCTGGTCAAACATTACGTAGAGTTTTTTCTCCTTATCAGCACGCCGTGCATTTTCTTCCAATACGAGA
>DASZPW010000182.1:0-5496 GCA_035550155.1 Chitinophagaceae bacterium
TAATCAATTAAAATAAGTGTGTCCGGTTTAAATTGAAGAATATCTTCTTTACAGAATTTCAGATTGCGAAAAATAGTTCGGAGATTCATCAACACTTCTGCAAAACCCATAAAGGCAAGGTCACGATAATGTTTTACTAATTCTCCGCCGGCTTGCTGCATTTTATCACCGCCCCAGCAACGGATGGTTGCAGCCGCATCCAATAGCTTCAGTTCTTTGATGAGATTGCTGCCGTGCAGATCTCCACTGGCTTCTCCGGCGATGATATAGTATTTCATGACTGCAAAATACAATTTAGTTTACCTCAGCCGCTTATCAGTATTTTAAAAATTGAGGTTTTTGTCTCTAACAGAAAGAGGGTTGTTGTAAAAGTCAGGTGACTTTTTGCATATTGTTGCGAAGTCAGGAGACTTCTCAGAGCGGTGAATATAGTAAAGACTTCTTTAACTCCGGTTTGTGCCTCACGACCCACAATTTTAACCTCAATAAATAAATGAAATTGTTTCACACCGTGCATCGTTTCTGTAACATAGGTGGTCATATAAAAAACATTATGAAATTTTAATTTTATAATCTTTCTACAACGATAACAACTTTTGCTAGTTCTTAATTTAAAGCTAATAAAATACTCTTTTAAATAAAGCCAGTAATTTTATTCAATCAAAAACTAATCTTTATACTATATTGAAACAACGCTTTATATCATGTATAGTACTATTAAGTATCAGTATTGGCGGCTTTTCCCAGAATGTCAAGCAGGCTTTCTGTGGGCAAAAAGGTATAACAGAGCAATTATTTAAAACTCGTCCTGAATTAAAAAGAAATTTTGAAAGAATAGAAAGATCGTTGAAACAATATAATCTTCGCAAAGGAAATAGTTTGCAGAAAACTATGCGGCCGAGGGGATTGGTTACATTGCCCGTCGTAGTTCATATCATTCACAACGGTGGTGCGGAAAATATAAGCGATGCTCAGGTGCTGAAGGGAATTGAATATTTGAATGAGGCATTTTCCAATAGTGGTTCTTACGCTTCAGTCAAAGGGATCAACACTCAAATCCAATTTTGCATGGCTGAAAGAAGCCCTGATGGAAAACCTACCAACGGCATTACCAGGGATATTTCGCCGTATACCATAATGGGTGGCAGTGAATATTATTCAGATGATTTACATGTAAAAGATATCAACCGTTGGAATCCCAATTGTTATATAAATATCTGGCTGGTTAAAAGTATTCCGGGAAATGTGGTAGGGTATGCCAATCTTCCTGCGGCAGCAGGAATGGATGTAGATGGTATCGTAATGGAAGCGGCTTATTTTGGCAGCTCTGCATCTAATAATGTAGTGATAAATCATGAAATGGGTCATTATCTTGGACTTTATCACACCTTTGAAGGAGGATGTGTTAATAATGACTGCCTTAGTGATGGTGATAAAGTATGTGATACCCCGCCAGACCAATCAACCGCCAGTGTAAGTTGCAATGTAACCATGAATTCCTGTACTACAGATGCGCTTTCTGGTTTCAATGCAGATCAGAATGATCTCAAAGAGGACTTTATGGATTATGGTAATTACGATTGCATGAATATGTTTACAGCCGGACAATCTGATAGAATGAATTGGTTTATTGAAAATGTGCGGTATAGTTTGTTGAATTGCAAATCCTGCCTGCCACCATGTGATTCTCCTGTAAAGGCTGCATTTTCTGCTTCGACAGATACAATAAAAATAAATTCAACAATAAATTTTACGAATCAATCCATTAATTCAAACAATTACAAATGGTATGTTGACGGCATTTTAGCATCTTCTTCTACAAATTTTAATTATCTTTTTGTCACTTCAGGAAGGCATGTTATAAAAATGGTAGCAAGCAGCAGCGATAACCTTTGTGGCGACGCTGAATTTTCCGATACTATTATGGTTACTTGTCCTGTTAAAGCAAACTTTGAAAACCCGTCCGGAGTTGTTACAAGTGGCCAAACGGTGAAGTTTACCAACAGCAGCGCCAATGCATCATCTTACATATGGGAAATAAACGGCGTAAATAAAAGCACAACTACCGATCTTTCCTTTTTATTTTCTTCACCCGGCATTTACACGATTACATTAATTGCTTCTGATGGTACCTGCAAGGATAGTATTACGAATAAATTAAGCGTTTATGATTCTACAGGTTCAATACCGCATGACCTTTGTTTGCAAACTTCATTTCAAAAGTTATATAAATTAAATAATATCTCGATTTATGATCTGCGGCCTACAAAAGATAGCGGATATATCATGGGCGGAGGATATAATATACCTGGAGTAAATGTTTATGGCGGCTCTTATGCTGCAAAAATAAGCAGGAACGGCTCTGTGCGATGGTCTAAATACGTGCTGCCTGTCTGGTCTGATTTAGCAAGGCTAAAAGAAACCAGTGATGGAAATTTCATTGGCGTTGGTAAATTTTATGAGTCCGTCAATTCCGAATTACGTACAAAGGCCGCCTTAATTAAACTTAATGCCAATGGCAATTTACTTTGGGCAAAGAAATTTGGCATTTCCGGTTCTTCTGGTGAAAAAGGGATTGATGTAACAGAAACCCGAGATGGTGGTTTTGCTTTTTGCGGATCAACGAATGATGATAACTGGTCAAAAACAAACTGGATGGTGTGTAAAACCGATGCGATGGGAAACATTGTTTGGAGTAAAAGTTTTGATAATGGTTTTTATGAAAGGGCTTATGGTATTATCGCAAATGGAGATACTTTGGTCGTGGCCGGAATTCGCACTATCCCAACCGGGCCACGAAGTGAAATTGTGATAACAAAATTGCGGATATCGGATGGCGGTATTATTCAATCAAAAGTATTCGATGTTGCCAACCGCAGTGTAGAGACTACATCGTTATTTAAGATTCCCGGCGGTTATATGATTGGTGCCCACTCTATAGCAGATGGCTTTTATTACGCAGATATGGACATAGTTGTTCTGCAACTGGATGAAAATTTAAATGTGATAAGATCAGGCAGAATAGCAGCAAATATTTTTGCAAGTGTTCATGGAGGTTTTTTCCCAACATCAGATGGAGGTTTTGTGGCAGCACAGGATGGCCCCAACTGGTCAGTTACAAAAGATGCCACAAGTGTCATGTTATATAAAGTGAGTGGCCAATGGCAGTTGGAATGGGCAAAACAATTTCCCTTAACGCTTGCTGAAGGTCAGGATGATTTCCTGGTAAATGGAGTGTTTCCTACGAGCGACAAAGGATATATTCTGGGTAGCTCATACGTAACTGAATCGATTAAGAATGGTAATTTCAGGATTATTAAAACAGATGACCAGGGCAATACACCCGGATGTAATGTTGTCAATTTTCAGCCTGTCTTTCAGATTCCTAACGCCTCAACCAATGATTTTAAATGGGCCATCGAAAGCAATATTATTTTTAATGACCCATCTAATACTTCAGTCACTGTTTCTTCTACTAACGATGCGCCAGTAAAAGAAGTACAACGTTGCGCCACTTCTGATTGTAATTATTTAAAAATACAGGGAAGAGATTCAATCTGCAATATAAAAGATACAATAACTTACAATGCGACACGCAATAAAGAATGTGTTTCTTCTGTTGAATGGCAGACCGATACATCTTTGGTAAATATTATTTCACGGACAGACTCTTCAATAAAAGTAGTTTTTAAAAAGAAGGGGGAAGTAAAAATATATGCAAGAATTATTACCGCCTGCCTTGTGCTTCAGGATAGCATGAATGTTTTTATTGCCGACAATAATAATGGAATTGATTTAGGCCCGGACATTCAACTGTGCAAACAGAGTACGATCCGTCTAAGTGCCGGATCGGGTTTCAAATCATATAAGTGGAATGATGGTTCTGTTGATTCTACTCTTACTGCATATAATCCCGGTACATATTATGTTTCCGCTACTGACTTTTGCGGTAATATCTATGACGATACTATAAACATAACGCAAGCCCCTGATATTTCGCTTGAACTCGAGCCGGATTTAAAAAGATGTGATAATGATTCATTAACCATCATCCTGCCTGCTAATTTTGAAAAATATATCTGGAGTCCTGACTATAATATAAATACTACATCGGCTAATATAGTAAAAGTGTGGCCAGAAAAGGATACTATGTACACAGTAACAGCACAAAAAGGTGTAGGTTGTATTGCTGTTGACAGCGTCCACATCAAAGTGTTAAAATCTGTTCCGATAAGCCTTGGCCCAGACACGAGCTTCTGTTTTGGACAACAGAAAATATTGAAGGCGCCTCTTGGGTTTAAAAAATATACATGGCAGGATGGAAGCGATAATCAGACCTTTATTGCAGAAAAAGAAGGCATCTATTGGTTGCATGCTTTGAATGATAATGGATGCGTTTCCAAAGATACCATGCAGATTATAAGAGTATATCCATTACCTGATTTAAATCTCGGAAAAGATGGAAATATTTGCCGGAGCGATGATATTTTGAATGCCGGATCTGGATATTTGAATTACTTATGGCAGGATGGTTCTGTCCAATCTACTTTTGAGGTGAACAAGCCTGGAATATATTGGGTAACCGTCACTGATAGTAATTACTGTAGTAATTCTGATACAATTAATATTAGTGGATTCAATCCGGAGCCAAAGGATTTTTTACTTCACTCCCTTGCAATATGCGAAAATTCTGTTGAAGAAATAACCGCTATTGGAAACTGGCAATCTTACCTTTGGAGTAATAATTCATCTCAATCATCTATCCAGGTTTCCACTCCCGGCACTTATTGGTTACAGGTAACCAACAACTTTGGCTGCAAAAACAAGGATACAATTCATATTTCCATAAAATCGGATTGTCCGCAGGTCATTTATTTCCCCAATGCCTTTACACCAAATAACGATGGTAAAAATGATTATTTTAAAGCAACGGCGTTTGCGCCTATAGAGAAATATCATCTTATAGTTTACAATCGTTGGGGTCAAAAAGTATTTGAGACCTATGATATTACTAAGGGATGGGATGGCAGATTTAAAGGAGTACCTGCAAATACGGATGTGTTTGTATGGTCTTGCCGTTATAATTTTTTTGGTAAACCTTCTAAAAATGAAAAAGGAACAGTAACCTTGTTACGTTGATTATGAAATCCAATGCTAAAGACCTGCGTCAAAGATTATCGGCTGTTGTTGGCATCTCCAATGCCAGGTTGCGTGTCTTCACGCATCGTGGCGTTCTTTTTATTCACGGATACGAAGTGGGGCGAAGGGTCAGTGGCATTTTGTTGTTTTATAGTCTGCACATAATGCTTTTGTCCGCAACGAGAAGGGTTTGTCAAATAAATGCAGGATGAAAAGAAGAGGAGCACCAGAACCTATTTCATGTTTTTTTAAGCGCAGATAAGTAAAAATTATCATTCAGATGAGCGTTCTATTTTCCATTAGGCAACGTTGCTGCGAGGCAAACAATATGATAAGAATTAAAAGTAATGAAGCCCG
>DASZPW010000183.1:0-4555 GCA_035550155.1 Chitinophagaceae bacterium
CAGCGCCATCAATGATAATGTTCCTCCTTGTGCCACACATTCATTTTCTTTTTTACCGGGAACAAAATCAGTACTCACCATAAAACCATGTTCCAAATTATCAATGCCAAGTTCAGCAGCTTCACGATACGTGACGGAACATAGATGCCCCGTAACCTTTATTCCTCTTTTATGCGCCGCATCAATAGCGGCTTTTGCTTCGGCTTTTGTAAGATCCATATACAATTTAAAAGAAGTGCAACCCATATCCGCCCAATAGTTCACTTCTTTTGTGGCGTCTTCAGGATTTTTAATGTAAAGCATTTCAGGAATGGGCAGTCCCGCTTGTTCAATGTACGGTCCCGTCACATCAATATTAGGACCAACTGTTTTCCCCGCATTAATATCGTTGCGAATGTTCAGGTCTGTCTGCGGTTCTACTGTTCCTGTTGTTCTCATCGTCGTCACGCCGCCGGCAAGGTATAATCTTGGAAAAGAGAAAGGCATTGCCAATCCTAAATAATAAGGAGCTACTCTTTCTCCATAAAAAAGATGCTCATGCATCATCACCATTCCGGGAATAATTGTTTTACCCGAACAGTCTATTGTTTTTGCATTAGCTGAAACGGAAATATTATTTCCCAGCTTTGCAATTTTTCCCTTGATGATAAGAATAGTTTGGTCAGTCCTTGAAGGGCTTCCGGTTCCATCTACAATTTTAGCATGTGTCAATGCTAATGTATCTGAGTTAACGCTGATGAATTGTTGTACCGCACTACTGAATTGCTGTGCCTTGATCTTAATTGAGGATATAAAACAAAAAATAACCAAAGCGGGGAGGAGATAAATTCTCTTTTTCATATTATATAATTTATTTCAAATGATATTCTTGCTTTAAACCGTTGATGATATTTGCCGCTTTGCCATTTAGCCAATCAAGAAATATCCTTGCCGAAGTTGTTCGTGATGCCTCATCAGCAATAAGAAGATAGAATTCCTTTAATTTTTGTGGGTCATTTATCATTGGTTTCAGTTTCCTGTCTGACGGCAGGGCAAGATCATAAAAATTATGAGCCCGTGAATTGTCAAGGTTCGTCAGGTCAACAGGATCAAACAGGCTGGATTCAAAATTTCGTAATTCCACTTTATTGTTGGCTTTACTAAATTCACCATCAACGGACTGGTACCGTTTATACAAATTGAAATAATCAGCAATTTTTTTATACAATTCCTGGTTTTTAAAATACCTGAAGCTGCCCGAGTTTTTCAATTGCTGGTAAGTTACATCTTGTGAAGTAAATACATCATTAAAAAATAAATAGCGTTCAACGTAATAAAGAAATTCATTATTGGATGCGATGTTATTGGACTTTAAAATATGTAAAGCGCTGTCATGCTTTGCAAGGATCCATGTTTTTTCATCCCTGGTTCTTTGTATGGATGCGGTATCTGCTTTAAAATCGTCATAGAGCGATTTGGCAAATTCCTTTGCCCTGAGATTCTCAACATAGTGCTCCCTGAGATTTTCTGCAAGAAACCCGCAGAACACGGCGAGAAATAGCATGAGAAATTCCCATAGATAATGAAACCATTTTTTTCCTGCCCGTCCGGCAGGCGGGCTTTCTGAGTGCGAGTGTGTATGTACTTCCATAAAACCTTATTTCAAATGATATTCCTGACGGATCAACGCTATCAGATCTTTTGCCATCTCAAAAACTTTTTTTAGATCATCATTATACGCTACCAGGGTGATATGACAATGACTGATGATATTTGAAAACTCTGCCCACGCAGCAGGATCGGAGCGAAGCACTCTTACTGATTTATCGGACGGAGGAATGAGTCCTGCATTTTCAAGGTCTCCCTGCGAAAAAGTAAAAAGGCTTTCCTCAAATTGGCGTCCCCGGTTTCTGTATTCCAAATATCGATCAAGGCTGATCTTTGTAAATTCCTGTTGGTTCCAGTAAAGAGATATTGCTCGTGCCGCATTCTGATCATGGATCAGACGCAAGCTTCCGGAATTTTTTAATTGCTGGGCCGTGGCTTCATTAAAGATCACTTTTAGACGAAGCAAAGCATAGAGATCGATATCCAGATAATGGTTTGGCAAATAACCGGACGGTGGATGTTGATAGACAAAGTATATAATGGTGTCTTCATAGCGCAATGCTTTGAGGGCATTCGCAATACTGTTATTGATCTGAGCTGTGTCTTCTTTTAGATCAGCGAGCAATGATTGCATATATTGTTTTTCCCGAATGGACTCCAAATGATGTTCTCTCAGGTTCTCCACAAAAAAGCCAAGCGTTACGGCAAAAAAAAGCATAAAGAATTCCCAGAGGTAATGAAACCATTTTTTTCCTGCCCGTCCGGCAGGCGGGCTTGCTGTATGCGAGTGTGTATGTACTTCCATTTGGGGAATTTTAATTAGTCAAAATGGTATTTATTTTTAAAATATTTTATCAGGCTTATTCCCTTTTGTTTTATTTCTTTAATGCTTTGCAAATTAATCGAGCAGTAATTGGAATAATAATCAAGAGAAACAAAAAAATAATTCAACAGCTCAGGGTCGGTGGTATAAAGGAATTGGGAAGTGGCCGGTACTTCATTTGATTTCAGGTTTTTATAATTAATCATATGATTAATGGTTTCTCTTAATTTATTCTGGATATCCTGGAACCCCGTAGTTTCCCGGCGCATATGGTCACGCAGCAATTTATCATACCCCAAGATACTATCTGCATCAGGATCTTTTAATAAACGTAAACCACCGGCATTTTTCAATTGTTGTAATGTCTGATCAGCATTAACAAGATCGGGAAAACTTTGGGCATACCGAAACAGGTCTGCAAGACAAGGATGTGGTGAACTTAACTGGGAGTGTATGGAATCAAAACAATCTTTTGCCTTTAAAAAAGCAGCTTGCTTTTTTTCATATTCTTTTATCACACTACTGAAATTGGCAGTATCTGTTTTAAGGTCTTCGTAAAATGAGTGGAGATATTTCATTCCTTTTTCTTTATCGATTTTATGTTCCAGCAGGTATTCAGCAATAAAACCACAAAACACAGCAAGAAACAACATGAAAAATTCAAACAGGTAGTGTTTTAATCTTTTTACTTCAGTGTGTGGATGGTGATGTACTTCCATACTAAGTAAGTTACTGATTTATTCATCTTTAAAATGCAACAAGAGCAAAACCAAAACTAAAAAGCCAAGCACTCTTTCGGCAGCGGCTAATCCGTTCCATGTCGCACTTTGCCACATGGCAAACCATTCTCCTCCGATCACTTCAAAACCTACGAACCAGATAAGAATTCCAATGATGATCCCGGCTACGGCCCAATTTTTAGATGCATGAAAGGCAGCGCCATCATTTTTTATATTTCTTATCATCGACCAGCTTCCTTTAATACAACAGAACGCCATAAATCCTTCCAGCAGAATAATCATAATGTACCCGGCATGAAAAAGAATTGGATTATTGATGCTTCTGTAGTGCAAATGGCTGCCAGGAAATGTAGTGTCCATTTTCAAAACATGCTCCACAAAAAAATAATTGGAATAATAATCGGTGGTATTTCCAATGACCACCAACAAAGCAAATAACCCAATAGCTGCAACAGAAACGATTTTTGCCAAACGAAATAAAAAAGAAGTAGAGAACATATCAATGAATTTATTTCGTAAAACGGTATTTGATTTTTTTCTTTTCTATATATGGATGAAAATGTACACCCATACTAAAATTGAATTTAGAAATATTTAGGCTTAGTGTTTGCTAAGTTCTTTTTCAACCATTTCTATAAGCGCCCTGTTTGTTTGTATCAGCTCCTTAACATGGTATAAATTGGAGGAGTTCTGTATATAAAACAGTTCGTAATACCAGATCATTAAACCACGTTGTTCCCTTGTCATTTTACCAAATGGCCTTATTGGGAAAATATATCCTGAATTATTTGGTAGCCAGGTAGTGTCTTCGTGGATGAAATTATGGAAGTCCTGTATTTTACTTACTTCAGGTTCTATGTTGAGTTCTGCCTGCGTCATGCTTATATTGTAATTTTTGTTTGATTCAATATCCATCCTGTATTGACCCATCAGGTTCAAAAGGCGGGTATTGGTAATATATCTTAATGATCCGGAGCTGACCATTTGATCATAAGCAGATGTATTGATTTGTACCAGGTTCAGGCCGGCCAGGTTATTAAATAAATGTTCAATGGTGCTTAGTTTTTGGTTCTCTTGTTCGTTATAAATAATTTGTTTGGCGCTGTCGCAGTATAAAAGTTTTATTGAAAATATTTTCTCTCTTCTTTGAAAAGTGCTTTGTTGATCAGTCAGCTCCTCTTTATAGTTCTTGAGTAGCTCTGTGACGGTTTTATTTTCAGCAAAGTGTTCCCGGACATTTTCCGCAATAAATCCAAGCGTAACCGCAAGGAATATCATTAAGAATTCCAGGAAATATTCTTTGAAGCTTTTCTTCTCTACATTCGGGTGGTGATGTACTTCCATAATTATTGTATCTGTGTTTGAAAGTTTGTTTTTAAAATTCAGGTACTATCATCAGTAAAAA
>DASZPW010000184.1:0-3203 GCA_035550155.1 Chitinophagaceae bacterium
CAAACTCACCACCGCTTTTTCCACTTCATCATCATTGATGACGATACGCATTCTTTGTCCGCCCAATACATAACTGGGCCGAACTAAAACAGGATAACCGACTTTATTCGCTACGCTGATTGCTTCATCAACAGTGTATGCCGTTCCGTAATCAGGATAGGGAATGCCCAGTTCTTTCAGCATATCAGAAAAACGTCCACGATCTTCTGCAATGTCCATGCTGTCGAAGGAAGTGCCAATGATCGGGATTCCTTTTTTATGTAAACGCTCTGATAGTTTCAATGCGGTTTGTCCGCCCAACTGAACGATCACTCCATCCGGTTTTTCATGTTCGATGATCTCCCAAAGATGTTCCCAATACACCGGTTCGAAATACAATTTATCTGCCATGTCGAAATCCGTACTTACGGTTTCGGGATTACAATTCACCATGATGGATTCGTACCCGCATTCTTTTATTGCCAGCAAACCATGTACGCAGCAATAATCAAATTCGATTCCCTGCCCGATACGATTGGGGCCTGATCCAAGGACAACAATTTTTTTCTTCGAAGAAACTTTAGATTCATTGGAAGTTATCGAGTTATTTCCCGAGAGATTTGTTTCAAATGAAGAATAGAAATACGGAGTCTTAGCTTCGAATTCTGCAGAACAGGTATCTACCATTTTATACACTCTGCGAATTCCTGCAGCTTTTCTTTTTTCATACACTTCTTCTTCGCTTCCATTGTTCATGATACGGCTGATCTGCTCATCACTGAATCCGAGCAGTTTTGCTTCTTTCAATAATTCAACGGGAAGCGTATCCAATTTATATTTCGCAATTTCTTTTTCGCAGTTGCAGATCTTTTGAATTTCATAAATAAACCAACGGTCAATGCCGGTTGCTTTGGCAATGGTGTTCACACTTACTCCCATCATCAACGCATCTTTTATTCTGAAAATGCGATCCCATTTGGGAGTTTTAATATGTTCCAGTATCTCTTCGGCATGCATCATGCTTTTGCCGTAATAGCCTAATCCCACTGCATTGTTCTCCAAACTCTGACAGGCTTTTTGAATGGCTTCGGTAAAACTTCTGCCGATGGCCATCACTTCGCCCACACTTTTCATTTGTAACCCGAGGGTGTCATTGGCGCCTTTGAATTTATCGAAATTCCATCTCGGTATTTTAACGATCACATAATCCAGCGCCGGTTCAAAATAAGCGGAGGTGGTTTTAGTGATCTGGTTTTCCAATTCATCCAATGTATAACCGATCGCAAGCTTAGCTGCAATTTTAGCAATAGGATACCCGGTGGCTTTTGATGCCAATGCAGAGGAACGACTCACTCTCGGATTAATTTCAATAGCGATGATCTCTTCGGTTTCTGGATTCAATGCAAACTGAATATTACAACCTCCGGCAAAATTTCCAAGGTCACGCATGATGCGGATGGCTGTGTTACGCATCAGTTGCATGGCGGTATCGCTGAGTGTCATAGAAGGAGCCACCGTAATGGAATCACCGGTGTGCACTCCCATCGGGTCAAAATTTTCAACGGTACAAATGATGCATACATTGTTGGCGGAGTCACGCAATAGTTCCAGTTCAAATTCTTTCCAGCCGAGTACGGCTTTTTCCACCAGCACTTCATGAATGGGTGATGCCTGCAGTCCACGATTCAATGCTTCATCCAAATCATTTTTATCATGAACAAAACCACCGCCGGTGCCACCCAGGGTGAATGAAGGACGGATCACCAATGGAAAGCCGATCTGCTGCGCAAATTCTTTTCCTTCCAAAAAAGAGTTAGCAATTTTTGCCGGCGCCACCTGGATTTTCATTTCGATCATCCATTGCCGGAATTTTTCACGGTCTTCTGCTTTATCAATGGCTTTGATGTCCACACCGATCAGCCGTACGTTATATTTTTCCCAGATGCCAAGATCATTGGCTTCTTTGGCGAGGTTCAGTGCGGTTTGTCCGCCCATAGTGGCCAGCACGGCATCTATCGGTGTACCTTTAGTGCTATTTTCTTCCAGGATCTGCTCAATGCTTTCCACAGTAAGCGGGAGCAAATACACTTTATCAGCCATCATGGGGTCGGTCATGATGGTGGCGGGGTTGCTATTGATGAGCAATACTTTGATACCTTCTTCCCGAAGGCTTCGTGCTGCCTGGGATCCGGAATAATCAAATTCGCAGGCTTGTCCGATAACGATGGGGCCTGAACCGATGATCAGTACCGAGTGGATCGAGTTGTCTTTGGGCATGTTGAATTTAAAAACAAATTGCGCAAAGGTAGGGGAATGAAAGTTTTTTGCCGAAGTAAAAATTATTTTTTTTCCATTAGTTATTCAGATGCCTGTTGCTGTTGCGGACGCTGCATTTTACGATACGATAATTTATATACATCATCATAGATATTCTTATTTTCTTTTTTCAATGATGTAATAGTTTGGCGAATATCTTCCGGTTTATGAAAATTCGGATTCATTCCGGCAAAACCGTCGGTTACTGTCTGAACGCTCAGCGTATCATGTTTTAATTTTAAGGTAGCGAGATAAAAAACTTTTGTTGTTTTTATTTCCGGCTCTTTTTTCTTTCTTGGAATGACCTCAACGATATTGGTTTCTACATTCATATATAACTGATCACCGATATGAGAAGTGTACCCGATAAAATGCGATGTATCGGGCATGATCATATCTCCTTTTATCACTTTTCCATAGCGGATAATATCATAAGTGGAATCAGAATGCCTGGAAATATCCAGCGCTTCAATGCCGAAAAAATCACTCCCATCCTTCACTATACCGTACCAATAACCGAGCAAACTAGTATCGATTGTTTCTGTGGGATGTTGATCGAGTGGCATGGGCGATTCAAACGGACATGCGGAAAAAATGCAACAGAGCGGAAGCAGCCAAACGTATTTTATTGCCTTAAACATTTTTAAAAGATACAAAAATATCAATAACAGAAAAGAATACTACCGGGGATGGATTAATTTTGGGTATGATGAGAAATAGTTGCGCTATTATCCTCTTTGTTTTTTCTCATTGTATTCTTTTCGCTCAATCCGATCCCGGTTATCCGAAATATTATTTCAGAAATCCTTTGGACATTCCGATGCAGCTTACTGCGAATATGGGAGAGCTGCGTGCCGATCACTGGCATATGGGCCTTGATCTTCGCACTCAAAAAAAAGAAAACCTCC
>DASZPW010000185.1:0-12059 GCA_035550155.1 Chitinophagaceae bacterium
AAATATTTGAAAGTTGCCGATGTTCTTTCGATGCCGGATACATGGGAGTATCCATGGTTTGCTGCATGGGACCTGTGTTTTCATTGTATTCCCATGGCGATGATCGATCCTGTATTTGCCAAAAACCAATTGATATTATTATGCAGGGAATGGTATATGAATCCTTTCGGACAAATTCCGGCATATGAATGGGATTTCAGTGATGTCAATCCGCCTATTCAGGCATGGGCAGCATTGCAGATCTATCAAATTGAGAAAAAAATTTACGGTAAGGCAGATGTTCATTTTTTGAAACGCATATTTCAGAAACTGATGCTCAATTTTACCTGGTGGGCAAACAGGGAGGATGAAAATGAGAATAATATTTTTACCGGAGGATTTTTAGGGTTAGATAATATAGGAGTCATTGACCGAAACAGTTTGCCTGCTGGAGTTTTTTTAGAACAGGTGGATGCTACTGCCTGGATGGGAATGTATGCATTGAACATGATGGAACTGGCATTGGAAATTGCACAATCCGACAACAGCTATGAAGATATGGTCACGAAATTCTATGAGCATTTTGTGCTGATCGCTTCTTCATTGAATGAAACTTTATGGGATGCCGATGATAATTTTTTTTATGATCGTCTTCATTTGGCGGATGGTAGTAGCATATCTATGAAGGTTCGGTCAATAGTAGGGTTAAGCGTTCTTTTCAATGTTGGGATCATAAACAGTAACGCACTGCAGCAACTTCCGGATTTCAGAAAAAGAATGAACTATGTAAAACAATACCGAACCGAACGTCATCAATTCCTTCCCTGCGAAGAACGGAGTAACGAAGGACATTTACTGATATCGCTGATACCACAAACCAGGTTGTTACAACTATTAAAAGTATTGCTTGATGAAAATGAATTTTTATCAATAGGCGGCATACGGGCATTATCAAAATATCATGAACAGCATCCATTTGTTTTGCAGTTCAATCACAGCGATTATTCTGTTGGTTATTTACCCGGAGAAAGTGACAACTCCATGTTCGGAGGCAACAGTAATTGGAGGGGCCCGGTTTGGATGCCTCTGAATTATTTACTTATCAAAACCCTTGATCAGTTACATAGTTTTTACGGAAATAAGATCCGGTTGCCATTCCCGGCAGGTTCTGAAAATGTTTGTGATCTGTCACAAGTTTCTCAATCAATTTCATCCAGGATCATTGGCAATTTCACACGTAATTCTGAAAACTCACGTCGGATTCATGGGGATGAAAATTGGTTTTATAAACTGCCGGAAAATAAAGACCTTATTTTATTTTATGAATATTATCATGGTGATACTGCGAGGGGAGCAGGTGCTTCACATCAAACCGGCTGGAGCAGCCTGGTAGCAGCGTTGATATGTAAATAAATAATGAACAAACTGATCAAATTCTGGTAAGGACAACGAAAATATTTTTTCACAAAAAAATATATATTAATTCAACAACATATTGTCGATCAGCCGTATTTCGTTCAAGTAAGCAGCTATTAATGCAACGATCTTTCTTTTACCGTCCCATTCGCTAAGTAGTTCAAGAGTATTTGCATCAGCGATCTCCACGTAATCCGGGTGAAATCCATTTTGTGTTAACATCGTTGCAGCTTCTTTTTTAAGATCCGGAATTTTTGTATGATTAATATATTCCTTGATGTTTATTAAGGCATGATAAATGGCTGTTGCATTTTTTCTTTCTTCTGCATTCAACCTCATGTTACGACTGCTCATTGCCAATCCATCTGGCTCACGCAGGGTGGGGCAAACGATCAGATCGATTTTTTTGTCCAGGTTTAGCAATTCTATCAGTCTTTTTATCACCATGCATTGCTGGTAATCTTTTTGACCGAGGTACAGCGTACCGGGTAAAACAATTTTCAAAAGTCGTTCCATTACCATACACACTCCCCGGAAGTGGCCGGGCCTGAATTTTCCTTCTAAAATTGTTTCAATATACCCGAGATCATAGATATTACTCGGTTCAATGCCATTTGGATATATTTCTTCAACGGAGGGAAGAAACAATACATCACAGCCGGCGTTTTCTAATTGGTAAATATCATTTTCTAAAGTGACCGGGTACTTATTAAAATCATTGGGATCATTGAATTGAGCAGGATTTACAAAAATGCTACAAACGGTCTGATCATTTTCCTCAACCGACCTTTTTATGAGCGAAATGTGGCCTGCATGCAAGGCGCCCATTGTAGGAACAAATCCGGTTTGCTGCTTCTTTTTGTGTTGTTCTTCAATATAGTTATGCAGATCGGCTGATTTTTTAAATAAGATCATTTTCATTAGTTCTTTAGTACCAAAATCTGTTCATGGCGTGCATTTAGCTGCAAAATAATTAACTTTGCAACCTTTCACTCAGAGGATGTAAATTAAACGGAGCGCCAATGTCAGCAAAAAAAAGAATTTTATTTATTGCCAATGAGATGTCACCCTACCTGGAGCTGACTGAATTTTCCGAAATAGTGAACAAACTGGCTATTAAAGCAAACGACAGCGGATTTGAAGTACGTTGTATCATGCCTCGTTTTGGAAGTATCAACGAACGGCGTCATCGTCTGCACGAAGTGGTTCGCTTATCCGGCATCAATGTATCGGTGGATAATGAAGATATGCCCTTGCAGATAAAAGTGGCTTCACTTCCTAATGCCCGTCTCCAGGTATATTTTTTGGATAACGAAGACCTGTTTAAAAGAAAATTTCTTTTTCATGACGAACACGAGAAATGGTTTGATGATAACGGGCTTCGTACAGTTTTCTTTTGCAAAGGAGCACTGGAAACGGTAAAAAAATTCGGATGGCCACCTGATATCATTCATTGCAGCGGATGGATGACCGGGTTGATACCGGCGTATTTAAAAACTGTATATAAAAAAGAACCGGTATTTTCTCACAGCAAAGTGGTATTTACAATTGGTCAGAATACATTCAAGGAAAAGCTAGGAAGTGACTTCCTGAAAAAAGCCCTGATCCATCCTTCCCTGAAGGATAAGGATCTTGAAGTGTATAAAGATGCTACAAACACCGCTATGTTCCGCGGCGGTGCCACCTATGCTGATGCGATCACGTTCGGTTCGGAAAAGATCGAGAAAAAATTAGCAGAAGAATTTTCGAAAGTGAGAGGGAAAAAAACATTACTGTACAATCCTGATTCGGATTTAACAGACTATTTGCAACTGTATAACGATCTTGCGGCGAGTGATCAATTGAAATCCGTTTGATCCTATAACAACTATAACAAAAATCTTGTGTTTTCCAGAACTAATCTAGCATCGCTTGCTGCGATCATCCTCTGTATAGCTTTGTTGGCCGCCGGCTGTCAAAAGATCAATGATGCCACTACGTTAGGCAGCGATCTTATCCCTGCCGTTGATAATGTCAGCACCTTCGATACCACTTTGTCTGTGGAAACATACAATGGTCTTTTTACAAATCTTGATGATTCAACGGTGATCGGCTCCGGTGCAGAACATTTTGCCGGATACATCAGCAATGACCCGCTTTTCGGTAAGACAAGTGCTACGATGTATCTTGAATTAAAACCCGATTTTCCTTTCACCTTTGGTTTTGGAAAAAAAATTGATAGCCTCATTCAACTGGATTCTGTAGTATTAGTGCTTGGGTATACCAGAACTTATGGTGACAGCCTTTCCCCGATGAGTTTACGGGTGAGGGAAATTGACCAGGCCAGTGATTTCCGGTATGATTCGAACTACCTTGTACGATCCAATAATTTTGTACTTGGTTCCACATTAGGAAGTGCCAATGGCATTATCCCTGCAAACCTGGATGATTCTATCAAAGTCTTTCAGGATACTACTCTAAAGCAGTTACGTATTCCGCTGGATAATTCTTTTGGAATGCGGATATTGAGTTACGATTCGACGGTGTATGCTACTGACTCCGCATTTCGTTCAAAATTTAAAGGATTTGCCGTCGTACCGGATGCATTGTCAGGAAATGCCTTGCTGGGCTTCAATTTACAGGATCCAAATACCAAGCTTGCTTTTTATTATCATTATAAAAATGGTGCCATTACGGATACCGCTGTTGTTTCCTATTTCAACTTTGGAACTACCTGTGCTCATGCCAATTTGATCGAAAGAGACTATACAGGATCACAGATGGAATCCTACGAGGGCGGAACAACTCCTGATGACCTTGTATTTATACAAAATACCCCGGGCTCTTTTGCTACTATAAAAATTCCCGATTTGAAATTGTTTCCGACCCGGATCATTCACCGGGCAGAATTGATTGCAGAGCAGGTATATGATCCGTCTCCTGTTTCCGATGGAATCTTTGCGGTGCCGGACCTTTTATATCTCGATGCATACGATACTGCAAAGCAAAAATTCCGTACCATACCTTACGATTTTATATTAGATCCTACTGCGGGACCGAATTATTTGGATTTTGGAACATTCGGTAAAACAACAGTAGATGTAAACAACAACCCGATAACGGTATGGAAATTCAATATTACCCGTTACGTACAGAATTATCTTACAAAGAAAGAACCATTATACGATTTCAGGCTGTCAGCACCATTTTCAACAAATGATCTGTTTCGTTATGATGGTGTGAATGATATTTACCAATTTGTTTCCGTAAACAGCCTTATTGCTGCAGGAAGAGTTCGGTTAGGAGGTGGTAGTCATCCTACACAACGATTGCGACTTCACATTATTTATTCGAAACTATAAGAGCAAGGTTTATTCAGATATGTTTATAAGTATTCATACTGATGAACAGCCGGCTTTGTTCATTCATAACAGCCCCCTTATCTTTGCACTTCGAAAAAAAATTTCATGCCTTACTTATTTACCTCAGAATCTGTGTCCGAAGGACATCCTGACAAAGTAGCCGATCAGATATCGGACGCATTAATTGATAATTTTCTTGCTTTTGACCCCGACTCTAAAGTGGCTTGCGAAACGCTTGTTACTACAGGCCAGGTTGTTTTAGCCGGTGAAGTAAGATCGAAAGCCTATCTCGATGTTCAGGATATAGCCCGTGATGTGATCCGCAAGATCGGGTATACAAGAAGTGAATATATGTTCGAAGCAAGTTCCTGCGGAGTGCTTTCCGCCATTCACGAACAATCTTCTGATATCAACCAGGGTGTTGATCGAAAAAAGAAAGAAGAACAAGGCGCCGGCGACCAGGGAATGATGTTTGGTTATGCCAGCAACGAGACAGAAGATTATATGCCTTTGTCGCTTGACCTTGCACATAAGATACTGATCGAACTGGCAGCAATACGCAGAGAGAAACATTCTAAAATGCCTTATTTGCGTCCGGATGCAAAAAGCCAGGTGACGTTGGAATATGATGACAACAACAGGCCTGTACGCATCGATGCAATTGTTGTTTCAACACAGCACGACGATTTTGGTACGGAAGCAAACATGCAGAAAAAAATCAAAGCCGATGTGATCGATATTTTAATTCCAAGAGTAAAGGCTAAGTATAAAAAATATGCAAAGCTGTTCAATAACGATATTAAATATCATGTGAACCCTACGGGAAAATTTGTGATCGGTGGGCCGCATGGCGACACCGGTTTGACAGGAAGAAAGATCATTGTTGATACGTACGGAGGAAAGGGTGCACATGGTGGCGGCGCTTTCAGTGGAAAAGATCCCAGCAAGGTGGATCGTAGCGCAGCTTACGCTACCCGTCATATTGCTAAAAACCTGGTGGCAGCAGGAGTTTGCGATGAAGTGTTAGTACAGGTTTCTTATGCAATCGGAATTGCACAACCAACGAGCATAAATGTAAATACATACGGTACTGCAAAAGTAAAATTGAGCGATGCTGAAATTGCGAAAAAGATCTCTAAGTTGTTTGATATGCGTCCATATTTCATTGAACAACGATTGAAACTTCGTAATCCTATTTACAGCGAAACAGCTGCTTATGGTCACATGGGACGTAAACCGCAGATCGTTGAAAAAACCTTTGTTTCTCCCGAAGGAAAAACGATAAAAAAGAAAGTAGAATTGTTTACCTGGGAAAAGCTGGATTATGTAGCTGCAGTTAAAAAGGAATTCGGATTGAAATAAAAACCTGCGACTTTTTCAAAACAGAACCTGTAAGTTGTAATTAGCTTACAGGTTTTTTGTTTCTTTGTTTGGTGAAAAAATTCCGGCAACAACACAGGCCTAAGAAAAGTTCTCTCATTGTTGGGAGGCAAGCAGTATTGGAAGCTCTTCAGTCAGGAAAACAACTGGAACGGATCTATTTGCAAATTGAATCAAGGGGAGCACCTGTCGATACAATAAAAAAACTGGCGCAAGAGCACAATGTCCCCATTAACAAAGTGCCGTTGGCAAAACTAAATAACTTTAACGTTATTGATCATGAAGGCTGTGTGGCATTACTCGCAAAAGTTCAGTACCACGAATTACAGAGTGTCATTTCTCATGTAGTTGAAAAAGGCGAGGCGCCTCTGTTTTTAATCCTTGACGGCATTACTGATATCCGGAATATCGGTGGTATTGCAAGAACAGCTTACTGTTGTGGAGTCCATGCCATCATTATTCCTGATAAAGGAGTAGGGGCTTTGAATGAAGATGCTATACTTACTTCTGCCGGAGCATTGGAAAAAATTCCGGTATGCAGGGTAAACAGCTTGATGAAAGCTGTGGACGACTTACACCTGAATGGCATAAAAGTCTTTGCCAGTGAAATGACAGCCCAAAAAAATGTTTTTGATTGTGATTTCAAAGAACCCTGTGCAATCGTCATGGGCAGTGAAGAAAAAGGCATTCATCCCGCTTTGATGAAGATTTGTGATGAAAAATTCAAAATCCCCATGAGCGGGGATTTTGAAAGCCTGAATGTTTCTGTTGCTACAGGCATCATTCTTTTTGAAGCAATGAAACAACGATCATTTTAATCGTACCAGCACATCTTTTTCTTTGTAAACAGTTGAAGCATATTTCAAAGATTCTTTTAAAGCTGCCTGTAATTCTGCAGGTTTATTCAGGATCAGATAATCGTCTTTCCTCACGGTATAATAATTAAGGTTAAGCTTTTTGTCATTGATCAGTTGCAGCAATGCATCCGGGTCAGGAAATGTCAGTTCGATCTTATCGGGGCCATTAAAAGAAATAGTGTATACAAAATGACGGGCAAGCAGCCATGAGCTATAATCATCTTTTTTCAAAGGGAAATTGGTTTCAATGTCCAGTTGGCAATCTATGAAATACTTGTTGTCTACCTGAATGAGTTGTGCCAGGAATCTCATGGTATCCATGATGTTTTTATCTTCTTCGTTTGGGCCGATCACTGTAGCACGGTAAAGTTTACCATTAGATCCCTCTACTGTATCTACCTGGTAATAACCTGAGCTATCTTTTGTGTTGCCCCATTTCCCGATCAGCTCTTTTTTGAAAATAAAATCATTTTCATTTTCCGAAATGGGGTACAAGTTGCTAACAACTGTACAGGAACTGATGAAAATGAAGACAACCGGAATAACGAAAAAAAATTGCTTTTTCATATGTTTTGTTTTAATGTTTTTTATTTGATAGTGTCACTCTTATTCTATATGATAGGAGCCTGACAACTCCGGTTCCTTTTTATTTGTTGGCGCTGGAGTTATTTCATTGAGCGTCATTTCAATGATCTTTATCCCTTCTTGAATTTGTTCTTCTGTTATTGTAAGAGGAGGCATCAGGACCAATACACGGAAATCCCAGGAAGCACAGACCATTAGTCCTTTGCGAAAAGCAGATATCACAAATTTCCTCATTAGTTTTATATCGGCAATTTTTGTTTTTGGATCTTCCACCAATTCGATCCCGATCATTAATCCTCTGCCACGTATCTCTCCTGTATTTAAGGGTAGATATTTTTGAAATAAATGTTTAAGCTGTTGCAGAAGTAATTCTCCTTTTTCGGCAGCATTTTGAGATAATTTTTCTGCCAGGATAAATTCAATATTTGCTTTGGCAGCACTGCAAGCCAAAGGTGTCCATGCGAAAGTGGCTGACACATCTTCAAATTTTTTTAATCCCTCTGATAATTCTTCACTTAAAATTGCAGCACCGGTAGCTGCATAACCGCTGCTCATTCCTTTGGCAAAACTGATCGCATCCGGCTGAACAGAAAATAATTCACTGGCAGTAATACATCCTAATCTGCCAAAACCAGTTAACACCTCATCAAATACAAGATATACGTTGTGCGAAGTGCATAGTTCACGTATTTTTTCCCAATACTTTTCAGGAGGAATAATGACGCCTCCGCTACCTAAAATCGGCTCTGCAATAAAGCAGCCAATATTTTCCTTTTGAAATAATTTCTCTATTGCAGTGGTGCATTCAAGCTGACAACTATCAGGATTTTTTCCATAAGGGCAACGATAACAATACGGAGGTTCCACAAAATGAGATTCTTTATCTGAAGGGATTTCAGGTAAATGAAAACTTTCCGTATCGCTGATGTTTAAGGTAAAATGAGTGCCTCCGTGATACGACCTGTAGAATGATACAATTCCTTTTTTCCCGGTTACTGCAATAACTGCTTTATGAATGATCTCATTAGCGTCGGCACCACCAATAGCCCGTGCACATTTCACGAGATTAGGAGGAACAATACTTAAAAGTAATTCACTTAATTCAACGGCTTCACGGGACGGAAGCCAGGGAGGAGCATATGCTGATCGTTGCAATTGCTCCGTGATGGCATCCACGATCTCTTTGCATAGCCACCCTGAATTTGTAACTCCGTAGCCACTGGTGAAATCAAGATACCTGTTATTGTCAGTATCATAAATGTATGAACCTTCCGCCCGTCCGAAGCAAACCGGTAAAGCAACTTCACCCGTGTTCACTTCTTTATATTTTTTAAGTAAAGCACGATTTTCTTTCATATTTAATAATTTATTTTTTTTAGAAATGAAGTAAGGTGGAAATAAAATTCTTCAGGCTTTTCCTGCGTAGCAACATGCCCGCATTCATCCAGTATGATCAATTCGGAGTTTTTAATAAGTTGCTGAAATTGCGGGGCTACTTCTACCGGAGTTATAGGGTCTTGTTTTCCCCAGATAAGGAGAGTAGGAGCTTGGATGAGTGCTAATTCAAAATGCGTTTTTTCGTAGATGGCAGATTTAGTGAGCCGAATGGATCGTATTAATAATTCTGTTTGTTGAATGGCCCCGAATACATCATTTATCATGTCTTCTGATGGAACACTCCTGTCGAAGAAAATATCTTTTGTGGCTGATTTTACGAATTCGTAGTTCTTTCTTTTAAAATATCCATTTGAGATCGGAATGTTTGTAAGGCCGGAACTTCCGCATAAGACAATTCCCTTTGCAATATTTCCGGGTAATGAAGCATAATGCGTAAGTGCTCCTCCGCCCATTGAATTTCCAATAAAGACAGCCTCTGGCAATTGCAACTGCCTGACAAAATCTTCAACATAAAGCCCCAATTTTTTTATACGGCAATCTTTTAATGGAAGATCATACATAGGTAAATAAGGCATTAAAAACCTGTATTCGGATGACAGCGCTGCAGCGAGTTTATCGACGTTGAAAATTCCGCCGAATAAGCCGTGACAAAAGACCAAAGGCTTCCCTTTTCCAAACTCCAGGTAAATATGATCCCCGGCAATATGGCTGGTAGCTACTGAACGTAGATGATTCGGAATTGACCTTATCGGTGCTCTATCATTTAAAAATGACTGGAATTCATTTTTCCTTTTTTTCCCATATAAAAGTGATGTGATCATCATAAAGATTTTTTTTAGTTGTTATGCATTTGGATTAACTGGTTTTTTTCAGTGTGAAACGATGATATATTAAGTCACCATTTTTTAAATCTGTGTGGATCTTCGAATTTTTCACACCGGCAAACTCTCTGAATATATTTTGGAACCACTTAGGTACATGCTTTTGAATCCGGGCTTGTTTGATCGCTTCTTCTGCTTCGATTGCTTTTATTACATTTTCTGTTATATTTTCTTCATCCAGGAGTGCCAACCCGGAATTTGATAAATTTTCCCGCAACGTTTTCATGCCATTCGGGCTTCGCAAATCAGTGCAGAGAAAATAGCCTCCTTCACATAAGACCCGATTTACTTCTGAAAGAAATTTTGGAACGGAACCATAAGCATGACATGATTCTACATTAATGACAACATCGAAGTACTCATCTTCAAAAGGAAGAGCTTCTGCATTGCCTTGTTTGAAGTACAGTCCCTTTTGTTGATGTGTTTTTTTCGAAAATTGTACTGCATTTCCGGCAATGTCCATACCTGTAACTTTTCTGGGATTCAGGTATCTTTTTAAATAGCTGCATCCACCACCTCTTCCGCTACCAATTTCCAATACATCTAATCCTTCCATTTTAATTTTAGAAGCGAGGTAATGGTATAACTGCAAAGGGTACCGGTTGATCTCATCTTTTTCTTCCAGTCTTAAAAATTTTTCATACTCGGATGGTGCATACCCATAGTTCATAAAATGCCAGTCTTTAATTTTAAAATTTTTTGCCAGCACTTCGTAGATCGGTTTCCAAACCAGTCTTCTGAAAAATGGATAATCGGTCAGGTTAAGAAATATTTTAGCGATCATATTTGTAGGTTTTTTGGTGAAATGTTATAAGTTTATATGTACACTTAAAGAAGGAATAGCAATTTTCACGAAGCTTTTATTCTGCACTTGCCGGATCATTTGATTTTCCAAGGATAATCTTATTGCTTTCTTTTTGTTTTTTGCAGAAAAAGCAAACAGAGGGATAGATGATAATATAGCAGTAGTTCCTATTATTAATAAACTGTTTTCCGTTTTGTAGCTGCGTTTGGGAGGAGGAGCGGCGCCTCCAAACGCATTAATAAGAATAGTTCCTGCATCTTTTGAAGCATGTGCAACCGAAATCATTAGGCTTATACCATCTACAACAACTCCACTTCCAAGTAATAAAAAGGCTGCGGTTTTCTGGTTTTTGCTTTTTTGCAAGTAATCGTGTCTTGATAATTCAGGAACTAGATTCATTTGCTGACCAAAAATTGAGCTGGCAGTTAATATTACCAGGATGATCATAATTGTTTTTTTCATTTTGAAAATTTTAAGATGAATTAATTATTTGACTGTAATGCTTACCAATTCGTCAATGAAATCATAGAAAGTTTGCCGCAAATGACTGTCGCCATCGGTACCATAGTTGACGAAGAAAATATGGGTGACACCTTTGTTGGGGAAGTAAAAAAGATTGGCTGAGTATCCTACGTCTCTTCCTTTATGCCCGATGCCGGCATCGATTCCTTTATCTAAAAATGTTTTTTGAATTCCATAACCATAAAGATTGGTATCGTCTTGTTTTCCCCATGTTTGCATAATGGCAAGGGAGGAAGGTTTTAATAATGTTTTTTTGATGAATAATGCATCAGCAAATTTGAAAAGGTCGAACACGTTGCTATAAATTCCTCCATAACCATTTCCGCTACCCGTAACCAGATTTGATACATTTACAAGTGTGTTATTATTGTAGAGATCAAAGTAACCTTGTGCTACTTCATTCGGCAGTTCATCGTGTGGCTGATAATATGTGTGAGACATTCCCAGCGGGTTCAGGATAAGTTCTCTTAAAAGATCAGAGTGCTTTCTGCCGGTCTGCGCTTCAATGATCATGGAAACGAGTACATAATTTGTATTTGAATAAACAGCTGTATCGGAAGGGGCAAATTCTGCTGGTTTATCGTAGATGTATGAGAGTAATTCTTCCGGTCCCCATTTTTTGTTGGGATTATTCAGTACTGCCAGGTAAAAACTATTTTCCTCAATGAGATCAGGGATCCCGGTCTCATGTTTCATGCATTGTCCTAATGTGATCTCGTTCCCGTTAGCTATGCGATCGGTGATGCGTTGCGGCAGCCAGTGATTGATCTTTGTATTGAGATCTTTGTATCCAATGCCTGTATGCACGGAATCTTCCATCAACTTAAACACCAGCGTACCCACCAACAATTTTGTGATGCTTGCTGCTTTCGAAACTGTGCCAGGAACGAAATCA
>DASZPW010000186.1:0-6270 GCA_035550155.1 Chitinophagaceae bacterium
GCAACGCTGGATAGCTCCGCTCCAGGGCGTCGAGGACCGAGCGTTGGGTCGCCGGGCCCTCGACTTCGAGTTGGACTTCCCGGCCCACCTGCGCCAGCGTCCGCAGATGGGCGGGCAGTTCCACACGGATCATTGCAGCGTCTGCACCTCGACGGAGAGCACGGCCGGCAGATCGCGGACGATGGGCGCCCAGTTGTCGCCGGCATCCGGTATGCGGCGGATGCCAATGGCAAATGCTGCCTTATGAAAAACAATTACAATATAAGCAAAGACAGGTGATGGATAATTTGCAGCGTATTGGAAAAATTCCATTGCCGGAATCAATGCCTATCATCGGTGCTGATGAAACAATTCATTACCGGAATAAATTGGAATACACTTTTGGCAACCGAAGATTTTTATTACCAAATGAACTGAACGATCCTGGTATTTCTCCTGAAGAAAATGTTGCCGGTTTTCATGCTCCCGGAATTTTTGACAAAGTGGTGGATATTGATACTTGCTACCTGCAAGCGGAACCCAGTAATGCATTGCGGATCGCTGTAAAAAATTTTGCAAAAGAGAACAATTTTGACTTTTATGATATCCGTGCCCATCGTGGATTTTTAAGAACCATGCAAGTGCGTATCTGCACTACCGGGGAGGTAATGGTAAATATTGTTCTCGGAAGAAAGGATGAGACCAATCAAAAAAAACTATTGGATCATGTACTGCAACAGGTTCCTTCCATCACTACGTTGTTGTACACGATCAATACAAAAATGAATGACAGCATCAATGACCTGGAACCGGTAATTTATCACGGCAACGGATATATAACAGAGAAGTTGGAAAATTTTTATTTCCGCATCAGCCCCAAATCCTTTTTTCAGACCAATACTCGACAGGCGGAAAAATTGTACAAAGTGGCAAGAGATTTTGCAGAATTGTCTGGCAAAGAAACTATTTATGATCTGTATTGCGGCACAGGAAGCATCGGGATCTTTTTAAGTCCAGGCGCCAAAAAAATTATTGGTGTGGATCTTATCGCTGCTGCTATTGAAGACGCCAAACAGAATGCAGCATTGAACAGTTTACCCAACGCCGAGTTTTATGCCGGCGATGTGATCGATATATGCAATGATGAATTTTTCAAAGCACATGGCTTCCCCGATGTCATTGTCACCGATCCGCCACGTGCCGGCATGCATGAAAAGCTGGTAAAAAAAATATTAGATGTGGCGGCGCCGGTTGTGGTATATGTGAGTTGCAATCCTGCCACGCAGGGCCGTGATCTGAATCTGCTGGGAGAAAAATACGAGGTCACGAAGATCCAGCCACTGGATATGTTTCCTCATACGCACCATATCGAAAATGTAGTACAGCTAAAATTGAAAGATTTGTAAATAAGCAGCATTAAACTTTATTCTCTGACGATAACTGCTAATTTTGCCACATGAGTGCATTTCGTTATACAAGGCCTGATACTTTTCCGCCCGTTATCAAAAACATAGTTATTATCAATGTGCTGGTGTTTCTTGCCCAGTCTATTTTAGACAAACAATTTCAGTTGACTGATAAACTGATTCTCCAGCCGATATTATCACCGGAATTAAAAGATGCGCTGCACCAGGTTGATCCGACTGAAACATTTCCGTCATTTCAACCCTACCAGATCTTTACGCATATGTTTGCGCATGCACCACTGCCCATGGTGTTTCATATTTTGTTTAACATGTTTACGCTTTGGATGTTTGGAAGAATCCTGGAAAATGTTTGGGGCGGAAAACGTTTTTTACTTTTTTACCTGGCATCGGGGATTGGGGCAGCTGCATTTCATTTGCTGATTCAATATCTACGTTGCGAACAACTGCTTCATGCCATCCAGGCAAATGATATGGCCGGTATAATGAAATACAAAGGAGCATTAGCAGGCGCACTCGGCGCTTCCGGAGCTGTCATGGGAGTTATGGCGGCATTTGCGTATACATTTCCCAATACAGAACTATACATCATGTTCATTCCTATACCGATAAAAGCCAAGTGGGCAGTGCTTGGATTTGTAGCTATTGACCTGTTTGGAGGATTGAGTTCTGTATCAGGAGATAATATTGCACATTTTGCACATTTGGGCGGAGCAATTACCGGATTCATAATTGTATTTATCTGGAACAAAACGAACCGTCGAACGTTATATTAGTAAGATAAAATTTTTTTGAATTTTGTATTTGACTTGTGAGTTATGAACTATTCTGAAAAAAAATACAGGCAGCGAATATCCTTGGGTCAAAGCGGTAACAGTCTTGTCATTCTCATCGCCGCCAATCTTGTAGTGTTTGTTGCGTTTGCATTTATTAAAGCACTCTACTATTTCAATCATGGGAATCCCGATGGACTAGTGTTGTATCGGGAGAATGTACTGCCCTGGATCGCCTTATCTGCTGATGCATCAAAGATGCTGGCTCATCCCTGGACCATCCTCACTCACATCTTTGTACACGATAGTGTCTGGGATGTATTTGCAAACATGCTTTGGCTCTGGGCATTCGGTTACATCATGCAGGACCTGACCGGCAACAGGAAAATTGTTCCGATATTTATTTATAGCGCTTTGGCAGGAGCGCTGGCTTTTGTACTGGCATACAATTTTATACCGTCCTTGCAGCCGGAAGTTCATATAAGGCTCATGTTCGGAGCATCGGCAGGTATTATGGGTGTGGCTGTTGCTACCACACTGGTGGCACCGGGCTATCGTATCTTTCCTATGTTGAATGGAGGCATCCCATTATGGATACTTACCTGCCTGTTCATATTGATCGACATGGCAACAATACCGATTGGCGATACCGGGCTCTATCTCTCGCATATCTCCGGAGGACTGATGGGTTTTCTTTTTATTTTCCTGCTTCGCAAAGGATATGACTGGAGTGATTGGATGAATAATTTTTTCGATTGGGTGAATAACCTGTTTAATCCTGATAAACCCAAAAAAGGAATTTCCACTAAAGAAGAATTGTTTTATAAATCATCCGCTGCTCCTTATAAAAAAACCCCACACATTACGCAGCAGCGTATTGATGAAATACTGGACAAGATCAGTCAGAAGGGCTACAATTTTCTTACTGATGAAGAAAAGGAATTATTGAAAAGGGCCAGTAAAGAGGATATGTAATGGGATTACGTTTTACCCCCATAGTCATATCAGCATTTTTCTGAACAATTAAATAGCGATCAAGTCGTTCCTATTTCTGAAATTCGTGTACTATGGCCGGCCGACTCCGTGTTTTTGCAAGACGGTTTTTTATTTATGCCAATATCTTTGTTGGAGTGTTGTTTGTATTGGCTTGCTTCGCTACGCCGCATCTTGATCCTGCCCGCTGGTGGTTCATTTCATTCCTGGCCATTGCATTTCCGTTCCTGTTATTTTTTATGCTGCTGTTTTTAGTAGGATGGTTGTTTATAAAACCGCTGCGTTCTCTTATTTCTGCAGTGCCATTACTGATCGGGTATAAAAGCATCGGCATTTTTTTCGCATTTCATATATCTCATTCTTTTCAACTTGAAAAAGATCCGAATTCTATCCGTATCGCCACCTGGAATGTGGCCCGGTTTGTTGAATTGAAAAAAAATAATAATAAAGGAAGCCAGGTACGAATAAAGATGATGGATCAGATAGAAGAACTCAATGCCGATATTCTTTGTCTGCAGGAATTTCAAACTTCAACGAATCCTGATTATTATGATAATATTGATTACATCCGGCGGTTACTCCATTATCCATACTTCTATTTTTCCTATGACGAAGATGGATCAAGGCAGTATTACAGCTCCATTATTTTTTCAAGATTCCCGATCGTTGACTCTGGCCTGGTGCGTTACCCACATCCTACTTTGCCGGAAGTGCTGATGCATGCCGATATCAAAATAAATGAGGATACCATTCGTGTTTTCACCACTCATCTCCAATCCCTGCAATTCAGAAAAAGCGATTATGATAAGATCAGCAGTATTGAACGGGTGGAACAGGACAGCCTCATTTCCAAATCACGAACTATTTTTTCCAAGTTGAAAAAAGGAATTGTGTATCGTGGCATACAGGCGAGGATCGTAAGAGATGAATTGAAAGTAAGTGTGCATCCAACCCTGCTTTGCGGTGATATGAATGATGTTCCCAATTCTTATACATACACTACTGTACGTGGCGATCTGCAGGATGCATTTCTGAAAAAGGGCTGGGGCATTGGCAGAACATTCACCTCTCTGTCTCCTACGCTGCGTATCGATTATATTTTTGCAGATAAGAATTTCCGTGTTCAGCAGATCAACCGGCTGGTAAAAAGCTTATCGGATCATTATATGCTCGTGGCAGATCTTGAGTTGAAGAAATAAAATTTGACCGCAGAAGCATTACTTTTGCTGCATTTCCTGAACCAATATGAGCGAACTGAAAGTTTATAATTCTTATTCCAGGCAAAAAGAAATATTTGCGCCGCTGACACCGGGTCATGTCGGCATGTATGTGTGCGGCCCCACGGTAAGTGGCGAAAGTCATTTAGGACATGCAAGACCTTATATCACTTTTGATGTGGTCTATCGCTACCTGATGCATCTCGGATATAAAGTGCGTTATGTACGCAACATCACCGACGCCGGGCATTTTGAAGAAGAAGGAAGAGAAGCAGAAGATAAAATTTCCAAAAAAGCAGTGTTGGAAAAACTGGAACCGATGGAACTGGTGCAGAAATACACCAATCTTTACCATTGGGCCATGGCGCAATTCAATACACTATCTCCTTCCATTGAACCAACAGCAACGGGACATATTGTAGAACAGATCAACATGATCGAAGAGATCATCAAAGCAGGGTATGCCTATGAAGTGAATGGTTCTGTTTATTTTGATGTAAAAAAATATGCGGCCTCTCATGATTATGGAAAACTCAGCGGACGAGTGATTGATGATCTATTGGAAACAACGAGAGACTTAGAAGGCCAGGAAGAAAAAAAGGACAGAGCAGATTTTGCATTATGGAAAGCAGCAGCGCCGGAACATATCATGCGTTGGACAAGTCCGTGGGGTGTTGGTTTTCCCGGCTGGCATATCGAATGTTCAGCGATGGCAACAAAATATTTGGGTCCACAGTTTGATATTCATGGCGGCGGTATGGATCTTTTATTTCCCCATCATGAAAGTGAGATCGCTCAAAGCACTATCTGCAATCATGTAGCGCCGGTTCGCTACTGGATCCATAATAACATGATCACAATTAGCGGGAAGAAAATGGGGAAGAGTTATAATAATGTGATCAAGCTTACTGAATTATTCAGTGGCAATCATCCGCTTCTCGAAAAAGCATATCACCCGATGGTGATCCGGTTCTTTATTTTACAAACGCATTATCGCAGCACTCTTGATTTCAGCAATGAAGCATTGCAGGCAGCGGAGAAAGGATTGAAGCGGTTGTGGGATGCGTATGAAAATTTAGGAAAGTTAGGAGTCGGGAACCGTGACACAGGAGTAGATGAAGAGCTTGATAAAAAAGTGAGAACATTGGTCAACGAATTTGACGAATTCATAAACGATGATTTCAATACTGCCAAAGTGCTGGCGAATATGTTTGAATTGGTTCCTGTGATCAATTCTATGAAAGATAAAACCATTCCTGTTGCTGCATTATCAGAAGAAACGTTTGCATTTTTGCAACAACAAATGAAGATTTATGTCGAAGATATTTTGGGATTAAAAAATATTTCCGACACAGATAATGCAAAATTCAAAGGGGTAATGGATCTGCTGGTCGAGATCAGGAAAGAAGCAAGAAGCAGAAAGGATTTTGCCACTTCTGATAAAATAAGAAATCAACTACAGGGATTGGGGATCCTGCTGAAAGATGAGAAGGATGGAAACATAAGTTGGACGATTGAATAAGATTTAAAATGGAACTGTCTTGTACTTTATTTTTTTGCTCTGACCATTTCTCTTTTCCCTTTGGGGCCCGGAATTTTTTCAACATTGAATCCCGCTGATTGCAACGCTCTTCTTACATCACCTTTGCTGCTATAAGTCACTAAAATTCCATTTGGTTCAAGAATGGAAAATAGTTTTTCAAAAATTTCTTTTGTCCAGAGTTCGGGCTGCACATTCGGATCAAATGCATCAAAATAGATCAAATCGAATTTGGAAGTATGTTCAAATTTTTGAAGATCAGAATTCGACTTGTGCAGTAAAAGGTTTTTAGTTACGACAATATTTTTGTTCCATTCGCATTGATGCATACTAATAAAACTTTC
>DASZPW010000187.1:0-4958 GCA_035550155.1 Chitinophagaceae bacterium
AAGCGTTCAATTAAACGGTAGCTTACTTTTGAGAAGAGAGTAGGTTTTCTTATAAGTGATGAAACCGGCCAGGCCCGCCCGTGTTATTCACTGTCGGGCTACATAAAGTTGCTCCATTAATTTTTATTCTACTCCATATTCTTTTTTGATAATATCCAAAGCTTTTTGAGCAGTTTGCTTTGTTTTCACCAGGTTGATATATGCGAAACTATTGGCGGCTTTCAGGAAATGGATCTTGGTGATGAATTTGAGAATAGAGGCCTGATCTTTTTTGAGCAGATGCGGATTTCCGGGGGGCACACTTATGGTAAATTTGTTACTCATCATTTCGTTAAATACCCGCCCGTCCAGGATATCTTCCAGCCACTGAACATATTCCCGTACATAATCTTCTTCCCTGCTCCGGATATTGTCAACGAAACGCACTTTACGGTCATAATCCATCATGGCGTTGGATACATCTTCTTTATGGATCAATCTAAGATTGCCGCCGTTTTTTAATTGCTGGATCGTACGGTCGTTACTGAAGAAAGGAAAAGTAAGTGTCAAAATTCTTGCATAATAATAAATTTTGTTGCCGTTTGCATCCGGATCGGGAGTAGTAAGAATCCGGCTCAGCGAATCCATGATATTATTTCTATACCTGTTATAATTGATGAGGCTGTCTAACTGGTATATATCATCATGCATATCTTCTACATAAGACCGGACATATTGCATTTCCTTTTTGTGTTCCACAAAATGTTCTCTCATATTCTCCACCAAAAATCCAAGAGTGACAGCAAGGAACAACATAAAGAATTCCCAGAAGTAGTGATGCCACTTTTTATGCCCATGCGATTCGTGATGATGGTGATGCACTTCCATTTTATTGTAAATGATATTCTTTCTGAAGATACTCTATAATCGCCTTTCCTTTTTCATGCAATTTCTTTGCTTCTGTGGTGATGCCTCTGGCCGATCCGTTCATATAAACTGCAAATACAGAAAACTGTTTGATAAGGGCCGGGTCATAGGACTGCAAGGGCGGGTTTTTATCTGTGCGAACTATTTCTCCATCCTGTGTTTCCATACTGATAAATACAGCCGGTTCAAAGATCTTTGATGCCAGGATCTTGTACTGATCAAATTCTCCAAGAAAAATCCCTTCCACCAAACGGATCGAAGGAATTTCCTCATAATAACTCATGATCCGGTTCGATGTCTCGAGATCACTGATCAAACGGAAATTTCCTGAGTTCTTTAATTGTTCAAAAGTTCGGGTATTGATTGGTAGAGAGCTCAGGCGGGGAGACCATCTTGCCCAGTAATATAAAACTCCTTCGTTGCCGTGGATTTTAGAAGGATCATTCAAAATGCTGATCATGCTATCCATCATGGCGGTTCTGTTTTCCTGGGCTAGCAATGCCTCATTGATCGTACTGTCATCGTCTTTCAGGTCGGCGATCAGAGACCGGATGTATTGTTTTTCTCTTTTGTGTTCCACAACATGTTCTCTCAGGTTTTCTACCAGGAAGCCCAGTGTCACAGCAAGGAACAGCATAAAGAACTCCCAGAAGTAGTGATGCCACTTCTTATGTTCAGGTGATTCATGATGATGATGTACTTCCATTTTTTATTGTAAATGATATTCTTTTTTAAGTAATTCTATCAGCCTGTTTGCCCTGGCCTTTTGATTGTTCATCGCTTTGAATTGATATTGGTATAAGGTTAGCAAAAAATCTGCATTGGTACATAATTGGTTTATACTTTTTTTGTCGTCTGATACAGGTGGAAGGGAATAGTTTGGTCTTTTAACAAATGATCCGAATGTGCCACCAAGCTGTGACGTGTCAATCATGTTTTTAATTGCATCAGCATTCAAAACCTCTCCCATCTTGCTACGAAAATCCTGTATAACCTCTTTGATGTTTTCTTCTACTGCTAACAGCCTTTTTGACCAGATATCATATTGAACAATACTGTCGGCAACAAATTCCTTCTTGATCAGGCGTAACGAGCCAGAGCTTTTTAATTGATCAATCGTTGCATTAGAATAAAAAAAGGGATTATAAATAGTAAGAATCCTTGCATAATAATAAATATTGCTCAAATATTTATTTCTATCAGTATTGTTTAAAACATCTACTAATGAATCGGCAAATACTACGGCTCTTTTCTGAAAAAGAGACTGCGAATGCATCGCTGCAGTATCTCTGCAGAGGTCCTGCAAAAGATTTTGCATGTATTTTGCCTCCCTTTTGTGCTCTACAAAATGCTCTCTTTGATTTTCTACAAAAAATCCAAGTGTCACTGCAAGGAACAGCATAAAAAACTCCCAGAAGTAATGATGCCATTTTTTATGTTCATATGATTCATGATGATGGTGATGAACTTCCATGGATCAATCTTTTTTCAGGTAATGATAGAGGAAAGCACAGAGAAATCCCACAATTATATAAATGATCAATCGTATGATCCTTTCTTTCCAGTATTTATTCATATCGTTTTTGTTACAGTTTAATTGATAAATGTGCAGGTTGTCAAAGGGCCGGAAAAGCGGAATGCCGATGAATTACCTTATCAGTATCATGAAAAGTGCTGATGCTGGTCAGTTATAACCATATTCGTCAAAAGTAAATTTACAAAAGCAAAAACATTCATATGAAAAAGAATATGGGAAATGCGGATCGGGTTGCCCGGTTACTGTTAGCACTTTTGATAGTCGGGTTATACCTGTTAAACATTATAACAGGGACACTGGCCTATGTACTTTTGGCAATTGCAGGGATTTTTGTGTTGACCAGCTTAGTCAGCTTTTGCCCCTTGTATTCTATATTTAAAATTAAAACAGTACCTAAAGAGCAGCAACAAAAGACTTCTTAGATCCGCAGTATTCAATGCGGTAATGGTTGGTTGGTGATGAAAAGGCGAAACAATTGTTTCGCCTTTCTTTTTGTATTAATCTTCTTTGCTTCCTTTTTCTCCTACAAACCACTGCTCTTTATTTTTGAATAACACATTGAATGTTGTCAGCGAACCGTAGATCCTCGTGATGTATTGTTGCAGGTTCACTTTATCCTCATCGCTGAGTTGTTTATGACTATTAATATTTTGTTCCAAAACTCTTAGCCGGTCTCTCAGCATTACGATCTTGTGAAAGAAAACATCAATGGGAATTTCTTTGGGTTTCTGGGTTTTGTCTGCGGGCTGTAAGAGCATCATGCCTCCCTGCCAGCGATCGCCAAGCGGAATTGTTTCTGTGATACCGCCCCAAAGCCGTAATATTTTCAATAAAGATTTTTCAACTTCGCTGTGCGTTTCGATTTCTTCTGTAACATTTTCAGGAATGATCTCATCCAGTTGCGGATCAGTTTTGTCAATTTCTTTAATTCCGATATTAATAAATGAAATTAAGTAAGTGGCGTACTTTACGCCAACGATCACACCCGGGCCATGCTGAGTGTGTTGTAATCTCGTTCCGATCCCAAGAGTTGTTTGTTCCATAGTGTTTATTTTTTATAAAATTCATAAGGATTATATTCTACAAAATCTGCCACTTTCACCGTTACTGATTTTACTTTCCCGTTTTCTACATGAAAAGGGAAAATAGCTTTGCTGAATTCCGGATCGGTGAATGTGGCATAAAAACGATCTCCTCCGAGCGATTCCAGTTTTGCGTACATATTGGGATGGTGGGAGAATTTCATTTTCAGTTCCCCGTTTTCCCAAACCACTTTCATATTTCCATATACGTCGTTAGAATAATCGCCGGTATAATCTTTCAATGGCAATTCTGTTTTTAAATTCATAGCGACGGAGTCTTTCAGCATTTTATCTTTTTTCTGTTCAGCATTAAAATTCCGGTTGTAATAACCAAGATAAATATTGCTGTAATTACGATACGGTTTTCCCAGGTAAGCATCAAGGATCTCCCACTTCAATGCTTCATAAAAAGCATTCTGGTCTGTATTGGTAAAAACAATGATGCCTAATTTTTCCTCCGGAATTAAAGTAACACTGGTCACAAAACCGTTTACGCCGCCGGTATGAGAAACAATTTCTTTTCCGCAATATTCCTGCAACTCCCAACCCAGGCCATACAACGCAAAATGGCTTTCATTGAATAAAGCACCGCCGTTGCCAATAATAGAATGGGGCAATCTTGTTTGTGCAATAGCGGACGCCGGTATGATCTGCTGTCCGTTGTATTTTCCATTATCCAGTTGCATCATCACCCAATGACTCATGTCGTTTACAGATGAAGCAATACTTCCTGCCGGAGCAAGATTGTCAATTAGGCAAAAAGGAATTTTTATAATCTTTCCTTCCTGTATGGTGTAAGGAGAACATTTGTTGGGTGCGTTCGGAAAATCTTTGCTTAATGCCAAAGTATTTTTCATGCCAAGCGGATCAAAAATATTTTGACTTATAAAATCTTCCCATTGCAAACCGGTAGCTTTTGGAATAATTTGACCGGCGGTAAGAAACGCTGCATTGGTATAGCCCCAAGTTGTGCGAAAAGGATACGTTGCTTTAATGTGGCTCATTTTTTCGATTACTTCTGCTCTTGTCAGGTTGCTGGTCCAATACGTAAAATCTCCCTGGAAAGTTTGAAAGCCGATACGATGACAAAGAAGGTCACGAATGATGGCTTGTTCACCCGCAGCTGTATTATCAAGTTTGAATTCAGGGATCCATTTGGTCACTTTATCATCAAGGGATAATTTTTTTTCAGCATCCAGCATGGCTAACGCCGTTGCGGTAAATGCTTTGGTATTGCTGCCAATCATGAATAAAGTGTTTTCATCTACAGGATCATTGCTGTCCCAGTCTTTCACGCCATAACCTTTCATCACAATTACTTTATCATTCTTAATAATGCACACTGCGGCTCCGGGAATTTGCCAGTCTTTCAAAGCCCGGTTCACATAAACATCCAGGCTGTCCGTTACAAAAGATGGGGTTGCTTCGGTTTG
>DASZPW010000188.1:0-3424 GCA_035550155.1 Chitinophagaceae bacterium
AAAATACATTCCCGGAAAGTATTTGCCGTTTCACCATATTCAGAAGGATCCACCTGCCTGTAAATGTAAAAACGAAATGAATGGCCAATAACAAAAGAAATGCGATATAATAATAAGCATGGCCGCTTTTAGTATCGTTGAGTACAAACAGGAAAAATAAAATTATACAACCTATCATGCTGCTTACAAAAGTGGCAGTGAGTTCCGATAACCTTGACTTTTTATAGAGGGAAATATGGTAGGCACCGGCCAGGGTATAAAGAGCCAGCCAACCGGACGGAACAAGCAGCATATCTATTCCGAAATTAAGATCATAGGTAAGATCATTATTTGCTAACGGATCATCCCTGAGCAACCATTTTCTGATAAAATAAAAACAAGCCCATGCTAATGCTGCTGTGATAAAATCGATCACGGCATACCATCTTATAGGTATTTGTTTTTGGGATCGCATCAGGTAGTGATAATATTGTTCCCGATCTTTCGGAGTATCTGGTGCGCTACATCCATCGCCATCATGCCGTCAATTTCCGACACAACGGTTTTTGTATTATTCAATATTGCATTTCTGAATTCTTCCAGTTCTTTACGTATCGCATTTACTTCAGGCACCAACGGGTTTGCAACTGCAATTGTCTTTTTACCGTGAGGTGTTTCAATATCGAATGAAAACATATTGCTGTCTGATGATTCTTTTAATTTGATCACCTCCGATTTTTTATTCAAAAAATCTATACCGATGTAGGCGTCCTTCTGGAAGAGCCGCATCTTGCGCATTTTTTTCATCGATATGCGGCTGCTGGTAAGATTGGCAACGCATCCATTGTGAAATTCGATGCGGACATTAGCGATATCAGGTGTTTCAGTAAGCACACCTACGCCGCTGGCAGAAATTGATTTTACATCGCTTTTTACAATGCTTAAAATAATATCAATGTCATGGATCATCAGGTCCAGGATCACACTCACTTCCGTGCCTCTTGGATTGAATTGTGCCAGCCGGTGCACTTCGATGAACATCGGGTTTAGTTGCATATCCTTTACTGATAAAAAAGCGGGATTGAATCGCTCCACATGGCCCACCTGGAGTTTGACGCCGGATTCATCGACCAATTTCACCAATTGTTCTGCTTCCTGCATCGTATTGGCCAGTGGTTTTTCAACAAAAACATGTTTACCTTTTTTGATTGCTTGTTCACACAGTTCAAAATGAAATGTAGTGGGAGCTACAATATCCAATGCATCAGAACTGTCCATTAATGATTCCGTATCAGTGAAGCGGGGAAGTTGATATTGTTCTGAAACTTCTTTTGCAGTTGCATCATCCGGATCATAAAAGCCAACTAATTCAATTCCCGGTATCTCTTTCCAGTTATTGAGATGAAATTTGCCAAGATGCCCTGTCCCTAAGACGCCGATTTTCAGCATAGTAAAAAGTTAATTCGCAAAGATAAACATTGCAAATTCTTGTTGGGGAAGGAATGCGAAATGTAGTGGATCAGTTCAGTAACGAAGAATGATGCGAATAATAAGGATCGGGTGAATAAATGAAAAGACAACTGCCATCTTTGATACAATCAATAATAGGTTCAGCATCGGTAACGGGAACTGCCGGGCATCCTTCACTGCGGCCTATAAATCCCTGGGCATTGATAAAAGACTGGCTGACGTAATTGGCACCGTGTACAACAATGGCACGATCATATGCTTTGTCATTAATACCGGATTCGATTCCTTCGAGCTTTAAGGAATATCCTTTTTTACCTTCATAAGGTTCCTGGGTGATGTAAAATCCAAGGCTGCTTTTATGAGAGCGGGGAGAGTTGGAAAAAGAATTGGCCCATTCACGACCGGAATTTCTTCCGTGTGCAACAAATGTGTTATATAAGATCTTATAGTTTTTCAGGTCCAGCACATATAATCTTTTATTGCTGCTGGGCTGACTGAAATCTACAATAGAGAGGATGCTGTCATTAATTATTCTGCCTTGTTCTTTTAGTTTTAACAAGCCTTTTTTCGCTAATTCAAAAGCTTTGCGGTTCAGTCCTGCCAGATCGAGATGCAAACTATCATACACTGATGATCTGTCAGCATTTATTACCGGGATGTCCGAATGTTTTGCAGGAGTTTTATTCGATAAAGGATTATGAAACCAATTAGCTCCGGATGCAGATTTCGCAAGGGCGAAAGGCAAATGCAACAGGTACAGGAAGACAGTAGTTAGGATAACGTATACAGCTTTTAGTTTTTTCATCATAGATTTATTGAATAGTGTTCAAAAAAAATGCCTGTAAAATTTACATAAGCATTATTGTCATGGTTAGCAGCCATTTTTATAACACGGAACGATACTATCCGGGTTGCATATCAGGGTCTGAAATTTCAATTAATTGAAGACGCTTGTATACATAATTGAAATTAATCAGATCAGATAAAACGGTTCATGTAAAAATAGATTTTTTTTAGCAGGGAAAATTGATGCACCGCTTTTTTGACAATATTTTTTGTATTGCGATTCCTTGCTGTGAAAAATGGATTTGAATCAACTTTTCCGTTTTGAACACGTATTGATCATACATACATTAATAAGTGTTGAAGATTTTATCACGGCTTTTAAAAGTATTAATTACAGGTATTCCCTTAGTCTTATCCGTTACATTGTAATTTAATTTCCTTCTTATAACGGATAAATGAATTCATCCTCTTTGGGATCATCTCTTATGTAAGAAAAGGATCGGTTAATCCCCAATGCAAATGATAAGTGACAAGTGAATAGATTTTACTATCGAAAACAGATAGATTTATCAATATTGATGATGCTTTCCGGATAAAAGCAATTGGTATAATACGGCTATATCAAATTTAAAACTGAAATACATGAAATGAAATATTTATATCATCGAGTTATAAAAAATTAGTTTGTCATGAAGAAGTAAATTATTACTGACAAGTGAAAAAATTTATGATAACCGGTAATTAATCTATGTTAACCGCTTGTTATTATAATCATCCCAACTTTATATTTGCCTGAATGTACTTGTTGGTGATAAGAAACCAAGGACACAGTACTTGTTATTAAATCTTAAACTAAAACTAATGCTCATGGCAAGATTATGTATCATGTTGAGCTTGCTGATGTTTTCATTTCAGCTGTTTGCTCAAAACCGTACGATTACCGGAAAGGTAACGGATGAAAATGGGAGCCCGGTTTCCAGCGCTTCCATTGTTGTAAAGGGTACAAAGATCGGGACAACAACGTCTGCCGATGGTACCTATTCTCTTTCAGTCCCATCAAATGCAAAAGCCCTTCTTATTTCCTCTGTCAATTTCGAACCATCAGAAGCGGCCATTGGATCTGGTAATATTGTGAACGTAACCATTAAAAGCACCAGTTCTGTACTTGGTGAAGTTGTTGTAGTAGGTT
>DASZPW010000189.1:0-2770 GCA_035550155.1 Chitinophagaceae bacterium
TCAACTGTTTCCAGTTTCACTCCTGAAAAACCTTTTGCCAAGGCATGCACTTTAGTGATGAGCATGATCTTTGCAATTTCAGCAGGAATGCTATCTCCCACTCCTACACTATGACTTTGCAATAATTTATGTTGCAGCGTAGCTGTATCTGCTTCTGAAATTTTGGTGTTGGATAAAATGCCAAAGCCGGTATTGATGCCATAAACAGTTTTATTGTTTTGCACAATAGTTGCTACCTGCTGTTGGCTGGTTTTTATTTTTTTAATAGCATTGTCACTCAATATTGCTTTCATTTTTCCTGTAGCAATAGCGATCGTTTTTCCTGCAGTCAGTGTATCAGTTCCGTATTGAAAAATATCCGGCATGGTCATTCATTGAAGGCTCAAAGTAAGTGAATAATTAAGAATTATGAATGATGAAAAATGAGTGATGAGTCCGGCGTTCCCTATATTTACGGAAAGATTTATTATGCGCAGCGTTTTACTGCTAAGTTTCTGTACATTTTTTATTATCAATGCCCAAAGTCAGTCACTAAAAAAATATGATATTGCTCAATCCGGTTGTTCGGTCTACATGTACTGTGCCCCGGGGCGATTCACAGAATCCTTCAGTGAAGATTCTTCTAAGGTCTATAATGCTGAATGCAACATAAATGATCTTACTTGTGGCATTGTTTGTGTAAAACTGCTCACCCCTTCTGAAAATCTCGGGGAAGCAGAAGACATGGTAATTTCTTATCTCGATTACCTGAAAGTGAATTTCGATATCAAGTCTTCTGCAGGCTATGGAAGAGGAAACCATCTTAATAACCGGGAGGATACCCGTGGTGTAACAGATTATTGGAAAGATGGCAATAATAATAACTGGAAAGTAAAAGCATGGACCAATGGCAAGATCATCGGGGTACTGTATGCCTACAGCCAAAAAGAATTGCCCGAAACAAAGATCGATGTGTTCCTGAATAGTTTTCGCTTTCCCGGGATGTGATCACATCCACCACCATGTTTTCAAACGTTGACTTACTCTCGCATAAAAATAGATGCCGATCAGTGCAGCTACGATGCCAACTGCCAGCAAGATGTAACCGGTGGTATGATCGGATGAATTCCCGCCGCCACCATAATAGGCATTAAACATGTCATTGTCGTTACTTTTACCCTTCAAAAAGGTGAAGCTGAATCCTATGCCCAATCCGCCAATGAGGCAGAAGATGTACGACTTGATCTTATCATTGTAAATACTTTTTTTAAGCTTACCGCAATTACTGCATCGAACAGCAGTGCTGTCCATTGGTTGATTGCACCATTCGCATTGTACGGTTGAAGATGTTTGTTGTACCGGCGGAGGAGGAGGTGTTGGTCCCATAAAAAAATTTTTGGGGTAAAAAAATATTTAGTCCAAAAATTCCTGAAAACGGTTAAGAGCCATAGTTATTCAATGCCGGCACTAAAGTAAATCAATTTTCTTTAGTAAAATTACGTCATATATTTTCCTGCCTTTACAATTAAATAACCCGGTAATTTAGTCCTGTATTAAACCTTTGTTCTTTTGAAGATTCCAATACCAAACTTTTAAAAACAAAAATTATGAAAACAATTTTTCTCAGCCTTTCAGTTGTACTACTGACAAGTGTATCCGCCTCTGCCCAAAAAGCATTACATCATGACATTCGCAGGGATACGAAAGATATCCGTGCCGACAGAAAAGATGTGCGCAGTGATAAAAAAGATGTTTATAAAGACACAAAAGATATTCGTTCCGATAAACGTGACCGTTATAAAGATGCGAAAGATCTGAAATCAGATAAGAAAGATATGGTAAAAGACAGAAAAGACCTGGTGCAGGATAAAAAGAATGGTAATACACAGGATCTAGCCTCAGACCGTAAAGATCTGAAAAGCGACCGCAAAGATCTTAACAGCGATAAAAAAGATATTGCCAAAGACACAAAAGATATCCGTTCCGATAAACGTGACCGATATAAAGACGTGAAAGATATCAAAAATGATAAAAAAGATATTCGCAAGGATAAAAAAGATCGCCGTAAAGATGTGAAAGAGGCAACAGGTAATTAGTTTTATAGGTATCAGAACACAGCCCGGGAATGATTCCGGGCTTTTTTAATGAAGTAAGCGGAGAACTATTCTCCGCTTACTTTGTGATCCGGATTGGATTCGAACCAATGGCCTTCCCGCTCAAAGCGGGATGCTCTATTTTGCTCTACCGATCAATTCCTTGATCCTGGTTTTACTCTTCCAATTCTTGATTTCTTTTTCTCTTTTCAGTGCTAATAATTTGTCCTCATATACCTCAGAAAAAACAATTTCCCAATCAGAAGCTCTCCCAGTAAAACCTTTATGATTTGAAAGATGCCGCCGAAGCCGCTCTTCGAGAATTCCGGTAGTACATCCAATATAATATTTATCCAATTTTGCCGAATACAATATGTAAACAGTTGCAGGCATCATAATAAAAAAGCGGAGAACTATTCTCCGCTTACTTTGTGATCCGGATTGGATTCGAACCAATGGCCTGCTGCTTAGAAGGCAGCTGCTCTATCCAGCTGAGCTACCGGACCAATTTTTTTATAAGAACTTTTTTATTAGCTCCAGATTTTGCCAATGACCTTCCCGATTAAGATCGGGATACTCTATTCACTGAGCTACCGGACCATTGTAAAAAGAACTGGCGGCAAAAATAAGTTTTTTATGTTTGTGCCCCAAAGCATAAACAGGATGGATGTAAAGATCGAAGCCTCATGGAAAGAAAT
>DASZPW010000190.1:0-4023 GCA_035550155.1 Chitinophagaceae bacterium
TGAAGGAAAAGAAAGAATAGATGTAAAAGGGAATATCGTGTTTACGGGTCCTAAGGTAGCACCACGGAGTTCACCAATATTTCAATTCTGTCGTATTTGGGAAACCATCAACAATATTTCGCTTAAAATTAAGAATCCGGAAGGTTCAAAATACAAATGGGCAGATTTTATTCCTTCCTTAGAACAAAAAAAAGAAATAGCAATTCATTTAAACACTCATGCTTCATTAAGCAGTACTGAGTTATTGAAAATACTGAACCTAAAAAAAGAAAACGTTTATTTAAACAAGCAACTTGCTAAAGGCATTAAAGGCAACAGTACTTATACAGAAATAGCATCTATAATTAAAAACGAGAGATTGCTTCAATTCAATATTCCTACGCAGCAATTACCTAGCAAAGCCTATCTATCCGATAAGAAAACAGGTGAAATATTAACAGAAACAGCAGCAATGGTCGTTGAGCCACAAATTGAGAAAGAGCCCCTTTATCAATTATGGCATACAATCTATTCCATCAAAGAGAGTGATGAATGTAAGTCAGCACTTAAAGCAAGATTCAATCTACCTGAAGAAGAGGCTGAAGCATTAGCAAAAATTGATTTTACAAAACAATCATTCGGTGATAAATCGACGAAAGCCATGCGCAAAATCCTGCCGTATCTTATGCAAGGTCATCACTATGCAGATGCGTGTAGTTTAGCTGGCTACAATCACAGCAACAGTTTAACCAAAGAAGAACAAAAAAAACTCCAAACTAATGAACTCCTGGAAAACCTACCCAAAAACAGCCTCCGCCAGCCAGTGGTTGAAAAGATTCTGAATCAAATGATTAATCTAGTAAATGCAATAATTGTAAAATATGGCAAACCAGAAGAAATCAGGATAGAACTGGCAAGGGAACTGAAGCAAAGCAAAGATGAGCGGAATGATGCTGATAAACAAAACTCCCTAAACAAGAAACTTAATGATGAAATTGCCGACAGATTAAAGGAACTTAGCTTACCTGCAACAAAACGATATATTCAAAAATATAAGTTTATTTTCCCAGTTAAAGATAAAAAATGGAACGAAGCCCAGGCGATTAATCAATGTATTTATTGCGGCGAAACTTTTAACCTGAGTGAAGCCCTTGCAGGTAATAGTTTTGATGTTGACCATATTATACCACAGGCACTATTATTTGACGACTCACAAACAAACAAAGTATTGGTGCATAGAAAATGTAATAAAGATAAAACAAATACTACCGCTTATGACTACATCGCAACAAAAGGTGACAAGGCATTAGCAGACTATATAGCCCGAGTGGATGATTGGTATATGAGAGGAGCTATTTCTTACAGCAAAATGCAAAGACTAAAAACCTCCTACAAAGAATATCTTGAAAGAAAAAGTCAGAAAAAAGAAACTGAAGCTGATAAAAGACTTTGGGAAAACTTCATTGACAGGCAACTCAGGGAATCCGCTTATATATCCCGTAAAGCAAGATATATCTTGCAAAAAATATGCAACCAGGTTCATACTACTGAAGGAACCGTTACAGCCAAGTTGCGGCAATTGTGGGGTTGGGAAGATGTGCTACTACAATTGCAACTCCCAAAATATAAAGAGTTGCAATTAACGGAAATAAAGGAATGGCAAAGCGACCACGGGAAAAGAAAACACCAAAAAGAAGAAATTAAAGACTGGAGCAAAAGGGATGATCACCGGCACCATGCTTTAGATGCATTAGTTATTGCCTGCACCAAACAAGGTTTTATACAAAGGATAAACACCCTGAATGCAAGTGAAGTGAGAAATGAAATGAATAGAGCCGTAGAAATTGCAGGCATAGAATACAATGAAAAATTAACTCTGCTGGAAAAGTATCTCTTACTTCAGCAGCCCTTTACTACAGATCAGGTTAAAGAAGAATTGTCTAAAATTTTAATTTCCTTTAAGCCTGGTAAAAAAGTGGCAAGTTCAGGTAGCAGAAAAATAAAAGTTAACGGCAAAAAACAAGTCGTTCAGAAAAATATCATCGTCCCGCGAGGGCCTTTGAGTGAAGAAAGCGTATACGGAAAAATCAAAACAACAGAATTCAGCAAGCCGTTAAAATATCTTTTTGAAAATCCACACCTCATTTTCAAAACCTATATCAAAGAAAAAGTGGAGCAACGACTGGCGGAATATGATGGTGATGTAAAAAAAGCTATATCCTCTTTGAAAAAATCACCGATTTACTTAGATGATAAAAAGACAAAACTTTTGGAGTATGGCACCTGTTATAAAGAAGAGGTGGTTATCAAGTATCCCATCGCCTCAATTAAAGCAAAAGACCTTGAATTTATTGTTGATAAAAAGGTAAGAGAACTCATTAAACAACGGCTGGAAGAATTCAACAATAAAGAAAAAGATGCATTTAAAAACTTAGAGGAAAACCCGCTGTGGTATAACAAAGAAAAAAAGATCCCCATTAAAACAGTCCGGTGTTTTACCAGCCTGACTGCAGTTGAACCAGTAAAAAAAGACATTGAAGGCAATGCTATTGGCTTTGTAAAACCCGGCAATAACCACCATATTGCCATATACTTAGACGAAAACGGGAAAAGACAGGAACATCTTTGCTCCTTTTGGCATGCTGTAGAGCGAAAAAAATATAAGCTACCCGTGATTATTAAGAACCCCAGTGAGGTTTGGGATAAAGTCCTCACCCAGAAAGAGAATTTTCCGGAAAGCTTTTTAGAAAAGCTGCCCGGAGATAAATGGACTTATGAGGAAAGCCTGCAACAAAATGAAATGTTTGTATTGGGTATGATTAAAGAGGATATAGAGAAAGCGATTAAAGAAAATAATAAAGCGCTAATCAGCAAACATTTATATCACGTTTGGTCTATTTCTGAAAGTGATTATTGGTTCAAGCACCATTTAGAAACAAAAAACACCGAGCTAAAAGCCATTGAAAGCGCAAAGGAAAGCAAACGTTATTTTCGTTTCAAAAGTATTTCATCATTTACCATAGTAAAACCACTAAAAGTTAAAGTTGATCGGTTGGGTGATATTTCAATTATCAAAAAAAACGCTGACGCTGAAAAAAAAAGCAAAGACAGTATGCTCTCAGAACCCGATTCTGTTTACGGTAAGCGGGCATTGAAAAAATTCGAGTCTTTTGAAGATATGGAAAATGATCAGTTGGCTTTTTTTGCTACCCTGACGCCAGAGGAACTGCTAAGAAACCACAAGCGACTTTCCCTTGCTGCATTCGGCTTTAAGAATGAGGGATTGCTGCAAAAGCCCGACAGAACAATAAAATTTGATTAAACCATCTCTTATGAATATTCTCTACCCCGAACACCGGATCATCTTAAAAACGCTACTTGCTCATCACGTTGATTTTATACTCATCGGCGGCTATGCAGTGAACTATTACGGCTATAACCGTGTCACCGGCGATATGGATATATGGATCAAACCTGATAACAGCAATAAAGAGTTGTTGGTTGCAGCACTTGCATCACTTGGATTTGACGAGGAAGGAATTATTACTATTCGTAACTGGGATTTTACCCAACCTCAAAAATTTCATATAGGACACGAAAACCAGCCAGATAAAACAGAATTTATGACCCACATATCAGGTATTACATTCGAAGATGCAAAGAAAAATCATATTATTGCCCGGATTGATGAAATGGAGCTGCCCATGATCCATTATAACAACCTTATTCAAAACAAGAAAAATACCGGCAGGATCAAAGATCTTGCTGATGCAGAATACCTGGAAAAAATCATGAAGTTGAAAAAAAGGGATTAACGGTTCGCCTGCTTCAAAGCCTCTACAAGCGTTATTGGGCAATAAACAATTTCCTCACCCCGTTATAGCTTTAGTAAACCAATATCCCATGATCAAGCGGACCCTCTGCATAGAGAACCCCGCCCATCTCAAATGCCGCAACGACCAGTTGGTGGTTTCCTACAGCGGCATCAAGGGCCTGGAGGATGTGCCGGACAAATCGGTACCGGTAGAAGATATCGGCATCCTT
>DASZPW010000191.1:0-6345 GCA_035550155.1 Chitinophagaceae bacterium
TTGGCCACCCCCGTTATCGCCTTTATGTTTTACCTCAAAATTGGTCACGTTATTATTATTGAAAAAATCTCTCATAATCAAAACAGCCTGTGCCTTGCTGTAATTGTCACTTTTATCAGGCAACGTGAGTTCCACATTATCGTCAAAATATTTTGACAATTCTTCCGCATTTCCGGAACGCAAGGCTCCAATGACTCCATCAATATCATTCTGCAATGTAAACGCAGATAAGAGTACCAACGGAGCTACTAACAAAGAAGTAAATAATGCTTTCATAATAAAAATGTTTTTCACAGGTGTATTAATCTAAAAATATGCCACTATTCCCTGCACAATTTTCAAAGCACAAAATACTAAAAACCAACCGTTTTCGAGGTGACAAACCGGTAATCGATTATTTGGATGTAGATTTACATGTTGAAAAAAGGATTAATCCTATCAAAATCAGGCTTTTTTCTTGAAAAAAATGTGTTTCTACCAATTTTAAACAATTTTTCATGGCCACCAGGAAAATAATTTTGCTGATAATGGACGGTTGGGGATTAGGAAAAGTTGCCTCGGCTGATGCCATTCAAAATGCCAGTGTTCCTTTTTATAAGTCTCTGTACGGAAAATATCCACATAGCACTTTGACCACTTGCGGAGAAGTTGTAGGACTACCGGACGGGCAGATGGGAAATTCAGAAGTCGGTCACTTAAATCTTGGTGCCGGACGAATTGTTTACCAGGAATTGCAGCGCATTAATAAAGCGGTTAAAGACGGATCCTTTGCAAAAAATCCAATACTGCTTCGTTCTATTCATCATGCAAAATCGACTAACAAAGCTTTGCACTTATTAGGATTGGTAAGTAATGGCGGCGTTCATTCACACATCAACCATTTAAAAGCTATTCTTGATGTGTGCAAAAAGGAAGGTTTAGAAAATGTTTTTGTACATGCATTCACTGATGGCCGTGATTGTGATCCCAAAAGCGGTTTGGGATTCATAAAAGAGTTGCAATTGCACATAAATGAAACGATTGGAAAAATTGCAACAGTAAGTGGTAGGTATTATGCTATGGACCGTGACAAAAGATGGGAAAGAATTAAGCTAGCGTATAATGCATTGGTGAATGGACAAGGAGAAAAAGCAACTGATGCAGTACAGGCAGTAGAAAATTCTTATAACAATAATGTTACTGATGAATTCATCAAGCCGACCGTTATCGTTGATGAAGCGCAGCAACCATTAGCAACTATCAAAGACGGAGATGTTACCATTTGTTTTAATTTCCGCACTGACCGCTGTCGGGAAATCACCCAGGTGTTGACTCAAACCGATATGCCTGAAGCAGGAATGAAAAAGCTTGCATTAGATTATACAACAATGACCGAGTATGATCACAGTTTCAAAAACGTTCATATAATTTTTGAAAATGATGATCTGAAAAATACTTTGGGCGAAGTATTACAGAATAATAATTTGAAACAAATCCGGATCGCAGAAACAGAAAAATACCCGCATGTCACTTTCTTTTTCAGTGGTGGCAGGGAAAAACCTTTTGATGGTGAAAAAAGGATAATGATCCCTTCCCCGAAAGTTGCAACTTATGATCTGAAACCCGAAATGAGTGCTTATGAAGTGACAGATGCATTGATCCCGGAAATTGAAAACAAAACCGCTGATTTTATTTGTTTGAATTACGCCAATGCTGACATGGTTGGACATACCGGCGTTTGGAAAGCTGCTGTGAAAGCTGTGGAAACAGTTGATCAATGTGTCAGCCGGGTTGTAACGGCAGGGTTAGAAAATGGCTATACGATCTTTTTAACCGCTGATCATGGTAACGCCGATTATATGATCAATGAAGATGGGTCTCCCAATACAGCACATACGCTGAATCTTGTTCCACTTTTTATTATTGATAAAAACTGGAAAGGAACAATCCGACCGGGCAAACTTGGCGATATTGCTCCAACTATTTTAACGATGATGGGAATTTCTATTCCCGTAGAAATGTCAGGTGAAATTCTGATCGACAAGCCTTAATTTTACCACATAACATTTACAAATATGATACGAAAAATCCTGATCGTTCTGCTGATCGCCCTGGTAGCGATACAATTTTTTCACCCTAAAAAAAATAAAGCCGAAGGCGAACAACCGAATTATATCGGAAAAATTTTTACAGTTCCTGATGATGTACATTCAATTTTGGCAAAAGCCTGTAATGATTGTCATAGCAATAATACCCGCTATCCATGGTATTGCAATTTTCAACCAATTGATTGGTGGACCAATGATCATGTGAAAGAGGGAAAGCGGGAAATAAATTTTGATGAATTTTCCAATAAATCGCTGCGCTATCAATACAATAAGATCGGTGCAGTAGCCGAACAAATCAAGAAAGGAGAAATGCCTTTAAACTCTTACACATGGATCCACAAGGATGCCATCCTTACAGACGCAGAAAAAAGCACCATTTATGCATGGACCGATGCCATCAGGGATAGTATGAAAGCAAAATACCCGATAGATAGCCTGGTCAGAAAAAGACCTCAGAAATAAATTATTGCCATTTCCATTTTCAGGCTGGCCTTTCAATACCCGGAAGTTCTGTATAAAAACTTAGGGTTTCACCCAATTTTATTGCTGTCTTAATCATAAATTTTACATTACTGTGCAGCACTCGAATAAGAAAATTGTCTAAATTACAGGCAACCAAACGGTAATTATGACCGAGGAAGCCATCTTACAAGGATGTTTGAATAACGACGCCGCTGCTCAGAGGGAATTGTACAATCGCTACAGCCCGAAGATGCTTGCTGTATGTTATCGCTTCGCCCATAACCGTGAAGATGCCGAGGATATGTTGCAGGAGGGTTTTATTAAAGTTTTCTTACAAATAAAAAGCTTTGAAAACCGGGGTGCATTTGAAGGATGGATACGCAGGATAATCGTTCATACCTGCATCAATATCCTGAAAAAAAATAAGAAGTTCAATGAAAGTGTAGATATCATTCATGCCACGAGTGTACAGGTAAGAGAGGAAAGCGTTCCCTCCATTATCCAGGCTAAGCAAGTGGTAGAATGCATACGATTGCTACCCATAGGGTATCGAACCGTACTTAATTTGTATGCTATTGAAGGGTACAGCCATAGAGAGATCAGTAATATGCTGGATATTGAAGAAAGTACCAGCCGGAGTCAGTACACCAGAGCAAAAGCTATGCTGGAAGAGATACTGGTTCGAAAAAGAATTTTACAAAAACCAAAACAACAACTGGACTGGCTTGCCGCCGTTAACCAGAGATAATTATAAACGTATCCTAAATCGCTGACTGGTTATGCAGAGAAATTTCGATAATAACGATTTTGAGCAGTTTGTAAAACAAAATGCAGATCAGTACCGGATGTACCCGTCTGAAAAGGTATGGAAAGGAATTCATTCTTCACTTCATACCCGGAGAACCTGGTACGGTTTGGGTTTTGTTTTTTTAATTCTTGCTTCCGTTGTTGTTACCTGGGTGATGGTTAGTTCCCCTCAGGTAAAACAACAAACCGAAAACAACAACACATCATCTCCTGCAATTAATACTACTCAAGAAAATCAGCCATCAAAAAATAATAAAGCAACAGTACATGAACTCATTGGCTCAGTTACTTCCATAGATGATAATATTTTCCCTGAAACTTCCGCATCAAAGAATACGGTGATAGAAAATCAGGGTTCGCCAATATTAGAAGAAAATGAGGATTTAAAATTACGACAAGTGTTGGTCGCTAACCCGGTTACATTAAATAATGCTACTCACTCTGCCAGTCCGACGGGAACCTCTACCACTGAAAACAAAGACATAGCCCAGGTTTTTAGAAATTATAATTTATTTGATCAAGCTACAGACAATGAATATGATCCCACAGAAATCAGGAAACAATCACTAACTGGTTTTAATCAAAATTCCATTCCTAAGCATGTAACATACCCATTGACCATTGAAAGTGTTTTAAATTCCTACAAGTCTTCCGGGAAACACCGAAAAATAAGCTGGCAACTTGCACTTACACCTACGATCAGTTACAGAAGGTTATCGGAAAACAAATCGTTCCTACGCAATGTTTCTTTTGCCTCCGGCAATTACAGTTATGCTAATTTGTATAATGTAAACAGCGTTGTCACTCATAAGCCGGATATGGGCTTTGAAGTTGGCCTGATCGCAGGATATTCTATTACAAAAAATATGAAGATTCGTGCCGGAATGCAATTCAATATTAACCGTTATGGCATAAGAGCTTTTTCTTACTCAAACGAAGTTGCAACAATAGCTCTTAATAGCAACCAGGGAAAAGATTCGCTAAACGAAGTGACACAATACCGAAACTTCAATGGGTATAAATCCGACTGGCTTCAGAATTTTTATTTTTCCGTTTCTGCTCCAATCGGCATTGAGTTCAATCTTGCAGGAAACAACAAAACACAATTCGGAATTGCAGGAACTATTCAACCCACCTATATTATCAGTGATAAAGCGTACCTGATCTCAACTGATTATAAAAACTATGTGGAGGTTCCATGGCTTGTTCGCAGGTGGAACATGAATACAGGTTTGGAAATGTTTATAAATTATTCTACAGGCAAAACAAAATGGCAGGTAGGCCCGCAGGTCCGTTACCAGTTGTTATCCAGCTTCCAGAATAAATACCCGGTCAAAGAAAACTTATTTGATTTCGGCCTGAAAGTTGGCATTATGCTTAACAACTAAATTGAACTATAACTAACTGCTCGCTTTGCTTGAAAATATCCCGGCTATCCTGAAGTGATGCCGGGATATTTGTTTTTACAGCGCTGTTTTCAATTAATTTTAGGGCATGAAAAAAATTTTGACCGGATCTCTTTTGTTGCTTTTTTGTGCATGCAGTCATAAAAAGAAAGAAGCGTTTTTTCCAGTTCTTTCTTATATAAAAAGCCAGGTGGCACAGGTGGATACTTCATTTTATCCTATTATCAGGATCACCTGGCTGGATAGCGTACGCACAGATACACAGTATGTAAAACGGGAGGAATTTGCCGGGCTTGCCGGAGATTTCCTGGAAATTCCTGATCTGACGGAAAAAAAATATCAATCCTTATACAAGGAAGAAAAATTCTTTGATGAAGGATTAAACCGGGTAGTGTTTACCTGCAAGCCGACAAATACTGACACAGCTATCATTCAGCAACAGGAAACCCAGATAGTGCCTGACCCTTCCGGTGATAAGGTTAAAAGTTTTTTCATTGACCTTTTGGTGTCAAATAAAGACAGTTTGGTAGAGAAAAAAATGTTATGGAAAGTGGATGAAAGTTTCCAGGTCGCCACTTTAATACAAAAGCCCGGACAGCTACAAACCATTCATATCATGAAAGTAGCCTGGAATATGAAGCCTGATGAATGACACATGGAGAATTTCAACATATTGCAAGCGGAATACCACAAGAGCCGGGTATCTATAAATATTTTGATGCTCACGGTGAGTTATTATATGTAGGCAAAGCCAAAAACCTTCGCAAACGGGTACGTTCTTATTTTATTAAAACATTCAGCACTTACAAGACCCATGAACTGGTGCGCCGCATTTCTAGGATTGAATTTACCATAGTAAACTCTGAACAGGATGCATTTTTGCTTGAAAATTCTCTTATCAAGCAATTTCAACCCAGGTTTAATATCAATCTTAAAGATGATAAATCCTATCCATATATTGTCATTAAAAATGAGCCATTCCCCAGGGTATTCCTTACCCGAAGAATTATTAATGATGGGTCGGAATACCTCGGGCCTTATACTTCTGTAAAAAAAGTAAAAGAGTTGCTGGATTTTATCAAACAAACCATCCAGCTTCGCAACTGTTCGCTGAACCTAACCGATAAAAACATTCAGAAGGGAAAATTCAAAGTTTGCCTGGAATATCATTTAGGCAATTGCAAAGGACCTTGCGAAGGATTGCAGACTGAGGAAGATTATGCGGAAAATATTAAACAGCTGAAAAACATTTTAAGAGGAAATCTCTCACCCGTTATCAGGCATTTTAAAGGAGAAATGAAATTACTTGCTGCCACTCTTGAATTTGAAAAAGCAGAAATCCTGAAAAAAAAGATCGAATTCCTGCAGAATTATCAGTCACGATCAGTCATAGAAGGAATAAAAGAGATCGATGTGGATGTATTTGCAATTGTAAAAGAGAAAACGATCGCTTATGTAAATTATTTAATGGTACGAAATGGCACCATTATTCAAACTCATACCAGCAAAATAGAAACTCATTTAGATGAAAAAGAAGATGAGATCATTTCTTTTGCCATAGCACGACTGAGAGAAACATTTAA
>DASZPW010000192.1:0-3611 GCA_035550155.1 Chitinophagaceae bacterium
TTCCTGGTGATCAAACCACAAACTAAATCCGATAAATTAAATTTTATACTGAACGATAGTGGGGCAAAAGTGCTGATCACGACTTCTTCGTTGAAGAATGAATTTTTACCAGCTCTGGAAAATGCTTCCGGTGTTCAGGAAATCATTGTTACCGGTGATCCGTTTTCACATAATGCAGTTTTGAATGCAAGGCTGGTGGATTTTGAAAACGCAATTTCCAAAGCAGAAAATGTTTCAAAACTTCCGGATATAATTCCAAATGATCTGGCAGCGCTGATTTACACTTCCGGTAGCACAGGATTTCCAAAAGGAGTGATGATGACACATCAATCCATGGTTTTTACTTCATGGAGTTTGATACAATATCTGAGATTGAATGAGAACGACAGGATCATGTTGCTGCTGCCGCTGGCATTTGATTATGGATTATACCAGCTATTAATGGCCGTTACAATAGGTGGCACTTTGATCGTAGAACAATCTTTCATCTTTTTGGCTTCTGTATGTGAGAATATAGAGAAATACAAACCAACGGTCTTTCCCGGAGTGCCCACCATTTATGCAATGTTGATTTCTTATTGCAAAAAAAATAACATCAAATTTGAGTCAATTGAAAAAGTAACGAATACTGCCGCTGCTCTTCCGGACGAAATTATTCCGGATCTGAAAAATATTTTCCCCCATGCGTTGATTTTTAAAATGTACGGCTTAACAGAATGTAAAAGGGTTTGCTATCTCGAACCTGAATTGGTTGATTCAAAACCCGGTTCAGTCGGCAAAGCGATTCCGGGCACAGAAGTGTTCCTCTTGTCGACGGAAGGAGAACCGGTTGCTCCGGGTACCCCGGGTATTTTACATATTCGAGGCCCGCATGTGATGTTGGGATATTGGAATCGGGAAGACCTGAGCAATGTAATGCTCAAGACCGGAAAATTGCCCGGCGAAAGGATCTTATGCTCGAATGATTGGTTTAAGATGGACGAAGACGGTTTTTTATATTTTTTGGGAAGAAATGATGATATCATAAAAACAAGAGGTGAAAAAGTAAGTCCTGTGGAAGTGGAAAATATTATTTACGCTATTGAAGGTGTGAAAGAAGTGATAGTGCTGGGTATGCCGGATAATGTATTGGGTGAATCGGTCGTGGCAGTTGTGACAATTAACGATGGGGCATCAGTAAATGATAGAATTATTCATCGCACCTGCATGACGCATTTAGAATCTTTCATGGTGCCGGGTAAAATAATTGTATTACAGGAAATGCCGAAAAGCCCGAACGGGAAAATAGATAAGAAAGAGCTTAAAAAATTATTGCATAATGGATCTTTCGAAAGTTGAAATACTGGAGCAATTCAACCGATGGCTCACTGCATGGAATAAACATGATCTGGCGGGAGTAATGGATTTTATTCATGAAGATATTTTGTTTGAGAACTGGGACGGAAAGAGCATTACAGGAAAAGAATCACTCAAAAGAGCATGGATTCCTTGGTTCATGCATCATGGTAATTTCAAATTTATTCAGGAAGAATTTTTTATTAATGAACAACGACAGGCGATGATCTTTCAATGGAAATTAAAATGGCCTTCCATCGAAATAAAATTTAAAGGCCAACCCGAGATCAGGAGAGGAGTGGATATTATGTATCTTAAAGACGGAAAAATTTTCAGAAAGATCACTTATTCTAAAACTGCCATTCAGATAGGAACTGTAACTGTTGAAATGCATGCACTATGATCAGTGACTCAGCAATTCAAGCGATGGATATTCAGAAACTATATGACGAACTGAAAACAGAATTCGGTCAGCAAATACATTTTCTCCCGGATAAACCCGAAGAGACCATTGATTCTACACTGAAAGCCTGTTGGCAATTTGCTGGAGGGCACCCGATGTCTGCAGAAGAAGCTGTAAAGCATCCACTACCTGAATTGGATGAGGTTCAGGTAAAAGTTTTGTATGAACTGTTGGAACAAAGAACAAAAAATATTCCTCTGGCGCATTTGGTTGGGAGACAACAATTTTTGGGGATTGAATTTTTATCGGACAAAAGAGCCTTGATACCAAGAAAAGAGACGGAGATATTGGGACAAAAAGCACTGGAATTATCACATCAAATAGCTAAGAACAAAGACATGGTTCAGGTAATGGATATCTGTTGCGGATCTGGGAACCTCGGTCTGGCAGTTGCATATTGTAATCCCAAAGTCAAACTTTGTGCATCCGATCTGTCCGAAGATGCAGTCAGTCTTGCAAAAGATAATAGGGATTTGCTCGGACTTAAAGAACGTGTACAAGTTGAAAGTGGGGACCTGTTTGCTCCTTTTGATCATGAGGAATATTATGGAAAAATAAACCTGATTATTTGTAATCCTCCATACATATCCAGTGCTAAGGTCAAAAAAATGGAGGAAGAAATAGCAGTGCATGAACCGGTTTTAGCCTTTGATGGAGGTATGTTTGGCTTTAAAATAATTCAAATACTTATTGAAAAGGCGCCGGAATTTTTGGACGAGAACGGATGGTTATTGTTTGAAGTAGGGCTTGGTCAGGGTGATTTCATCATGCAGCTTTGTGAAAGAACAAATAAGTATGGAAAAATAGAATCGGTGGTAGACGACCTGGGTAATATTAGAGTCATACTGGCACAAAAGGCATAAGGGAGAATTACTACTGGAAAAATTACGAATTGGAATAGGTGAATATACTTACGATGAGTTGTGGAAAAGTAATAAAAAACTGTGTATTTTAATTTTATAATTATCAGGAAACAACTTATGAGGAAAAAGATTTTATAATTAAGTTGCAGTATGTTCGCAGATCAGTGGATCAAATTAAGATGCAGATAAAAAGATTGAAAATTAATTCATCATTTCATAATTAATCTTACTCCTAATGGAACTTGTAGCAAATAAGACCGAAATTAAAGACAAGATCAGGCAATACATTATTGAAGAGACATACGCTTCGCCTGGCCAGGTAAAGGACGAATCAAAGATCTTTGAAGAAGGCCTTTTTGATTCAATGGGATTTATTCTTCTTATTAGTTTTATCGAAGAGACCTTTTCAATAAAAGCCAAAGACTCAGAATTACTCGAAACAAATTTCGAGTCGCTCAATGCAATGGCAGATTATGTAACAAGGAAGCTTAGTTAAACAAACGCAATGTGTGGAATTGCCGGGATATACAACTTATCCCGAAATACAAATTTTCCCGTTGAAAATAGCGTAAAGAAAATGCTTGCTTTGATCCGGCATAGAGGGCCGGACGAAAGCGGGATTTATTTAAGTGATGATATCGCAATCGGGAACGTACGCCTGAGTATTATTGATCTGGAGTCAGGTCATCAACCTATGTCAGATGTAACCGGCAACTATTGGATTGTGTACAATGGAGAAGTTTTTAATTACAAGGAACTTAGGGAACATCTTCAGAAAAAAGGCGTTCATCTGAAAACTCAAAGTGATACGGAAGTTGTCGTTCAGATGTACGCCATCTATGGTTCGCAATGCCTTCAGTATTTCAATGGACAATTTTCCTTCTGTATCTGGGATAAAAAAAAGAAAGAATGTTTCCTGGCACGTGATAGGGTAGGCATCCTTCCTTTAT
>DASZPW010000193.1:0-13280 GCA_035550155.1 Chitinophagaceae bacterium
TTTCGTGAAGCAAGCCAATGTTTTCTTTCGTAACTGTTGCCATTGTACAAGTTTAAAAGTTTCAGTGCGGGTGGAGGGACTCGAACCCCCATGCCTTGCGGCGCCAGATCCTAAGTCTGGTATGTCTACCAATTTCACCACACCCGCAGGAGGACCTTGATCAAGCTCTTGATATAGGTCAAATCAGGAATGTCGACATTTTTTGATATGATCCTTTGATCATATGACGTAATGGCTTTATACCTGAAAATTGGGCTGCAAATGTAGGTCATTTGGCCCTACTTTCGGCAAGGCATTTCTTTTGCGTAAATTTGAATGAATGGAAACCATAGCACAGATACCAAAATATAATTTGAATGAAGAACAGGAAAAGAAACTGATCCTGCGGGAATATCGTTCGCTGCTACGGTCCTTAAAAGCCAAACTCAAACCCGGCGATAAAGATATGATCCGCACCGCTTTTGAAATGGCTGCTGATGCTCATAAAACCATGCGCCGCAAAAGTGGTGAGCCATATATTTTGCATCCTATTGCTGTCGCAAAAATTTGTGTGGAAGAGATCGGGTTAGGCGTACGCTCCACCATTTGTTCTTTGCTACATGATACAGTTGAGGATACGGATATTACACTTGAAGATGTTGAACGGGAGTTCGGTAGTGAGATCGCAAGGATAGTGGATGGATTGACAAAAATTTCCAATGTTATTGATGTAAATGCATCGAAGCAGGCGGAAAATTTCAAAAAAATATTACTAACACTTACAGATGATCCACGGGTGATCCTTATTAAGTTGGCAGACCGCCTTCATAACATGCGAACTCTCGATAGTGTAAAGCGGGAAAACCAGTTAAAAATATCTTCTGAGACGGTGTATGTATACGGGCCGCTGGCACATCGTATGGGTTTGTACAATATCAAAACCGAGATGGAAGATCTGGCAATGAAATACCTGGAGCCGGATACTTACAGAGAGATCGTTCAAAAACTGGCCGAAACAAAAAGAGAACGAACCCGCTATATCAACGAATTTATTAAACCACTGAAAGAAAAACTGGAGAAAAGCAATTTCAAGGCGGAGATATATGGTCGACCCAAAAGTATTCATTCTATATGGAGTAAAATGAAAAAAAAGGGTGTGTCATTTGAGGAGGTCTATGATCTTTTTGCCATTCGGGTTATTATTGATTCACCTCCTGAAAAAGAAAAAGAAGATTGCTGGAAGATCTATTCCATGATCACAGATGAATACACGCCTTCGCCGGAACGATTGCGGGATTGGTTGAGCAATCCCAAGTCAAATGGATATGAGGCATTGCATACTACGGTAATGGGGCCTGAAGGCCGTTGGGTGGAAGTGCAGATTCGCAGCAAGAGAATGAATGAAATAGCTGAAAAAGGTTTGGCAGCACATTGGAAGTATAAAGAAGGCACTTCGGACGAAAGCCGTTTTGATAAATGGTTTCAACAGATCCGGGAAATGATCACTAGCCAGGATACGGACAGCATTGATTTTTTACAGGATTTTAAAACCAGTTTCCTTGCAGAAGAAATTTATGTGTACACACCGAAAGGCGATGTAAAAATGTTACCGGTCGGATCATCGGCACTTGATTTTGCTTTTTCGATTCACAGTGCGATCGGTGTAAAAACGATCGGCGCCAAAGTAAATCACAAACTGGTTCCCATCAGCCATAAACTCAGAAGCGGCGACCAGGTGGAGATCATCACTTCTAATAAACAAAAACCTTCAGAAGACTGGCTGGGTTTTGTAATCACTTCCAAAGCGAAAGGAAGGATCAGGGATGCATTGAAAGAAGAAAAACGAAAAGTAGCGGAAGACGGAAAATATGCTGTGCAGCGAAAGCTCGAAGGTATGAACGTTACTTTTTCACAACATAATATTGACGAACTGGTACAATGGTATAAGTTACAATCACCGCTCGATCTTTTTTACCAGGTCGCGGTGAAGAACATTGATCTGAAAGATCTGAAAGATTTTAAAGTGCTGGGTGATAAACTTGAAGCACCCAAACCATTGAAACCAATTTCCGAACACCGTTCTGAATTGGTTACCCATCATCATGCTATTCCCAAAAAAGATACTGAGCTGATCATATTTGGAGAAAGTAGTGATAAAATCGTTTATAATCTTGCCAATTGTTGCAAACCCATTCCGGGTGATGACGTATTTGGATTTGTTACAACAGGAAAGGGATTGACCATTCATCGCACCAATTGTCCCAACGCTGCTAAATTGTTGGCGAGTTACGGACATCGTGTAGTAAAAACTAAATGGGCTAAGAATAAAGAGATCTCATTCCTTACCGGTTTGAAAATTGTGGGACTGGATGATGTGGGAGTTGTGAACAAGATCACGAACCTGATCTCCGGAGAAATGAAAATTAATATCTCTGCCATTACTATTGAAGCGAAAGAAGGCTTGTTTGAAGGTAATATCAAATTGTATGTTCACGACAAAGAAGAACTCGATGCCCTTGTTCAACTTCTTAAAGACCTTCCGGGCATTGAGTCGGTAGAACGCTATGACACGGAAGATATTTCCTGAAAACAATATAAGAAAGTGTGAATAAAAATATCTCAATCCTCAAAGGATTTATTCGCATGCCGTTTCTCCATATGTTATTTTTGCGCCGTTGATTTAAAAAATAAAAATGGTAGATGTAATACTCGGACTCCAATGGGGCGATGAAGGAAAAGGAAAAATTGTTGATTGGTTTGCCAAAGACTATGATGTGATAGCCAGATTCCAGGGTGGGCCCAATGCAGGTCACACTCTTTATGTAGACAATAAAAAAATTGTTTTGCATCAAATTCCATCCGGCGTCTTTCATTCAAATACACTCAATCTTATCGGAAATGGAGTAGTGCTTGACCCGGTTACATTAAAAAGGGAATGCGATACAGTAACCTCTTTTGGAGTTGATCTGAAAAAAAATCTTTTTATAGCCGAAAGAACGCACCTGATACTGCCAACACACCGGGCACTGGATAAAGCAGCAGAACTATCAAAAGGTAATCAAAAGATTGGTTCTACTTTGAAAGGAATAGGCCCGGCATATATGGATAAAACTGGCCGCAATGGTCTCAGAGTTGGCGATCTGCTTGATAAAAACTTCACTACCTCTTATATCAAGTTGCGGTTGAAACATCAAAAGCTTCTCGATAATTATGCGTTTGCTGAAGATATTTCAGCATGGGAAGAGGAATTTTTTGAAGCAGTGGAATTCTTGCGTGGGCTCAATATTGTAAATGGCGAATATTTTATCAATGATAAACTAAAGCAGGGTAAAAGAATTCTTGCAGAAGGCGCCCAGGGAAGTATGCTGGATATTGATTTCGGAACCTTTCCCTATGTTACTTCTTCCAATACTATCTCGGCAGGCGTATGCAGCGGTATGGGTGTAGCTCCGCAACAGATCAGGGAAGTGATCGGGATCACGAAAGCCTATTGTACCCGTGTGGGTAGCGGTCCTTTTCCTACAGAATTAAATGATGAAACCGGCGAACAATTAAGAAAGATAGGGAATGAGTTTGGGGCCACTACAGGCCGCCCCCGCCGTTGCGGATGGATCGACCTTGTGGCTCTTCGCTATGCCTGTATGATCAATGGCGTGACAAAATTGGTGATGACCAAAGCGGACGTATTGGACAGTTTTGAGGAACTGAACGTATGTACTACCTACCGGTTTAATGGAAAAGAAAGCACGGAAATGCCTTTTCAGATGGAAAAAGTAAGGATTGAGCCGGTCTATAAAAATTTTTCAGGCTGGAAATCCAATATTAGTGCAACAAAAGACTTTAAAGAGTTGCCTGTAAACATGAAATTGTATATTAAATTTATCAATGAGTATCTCGGGGTGCCGATCCAATATATATCTAATGGGCCCGAAAGGGAGCAACTCGTGATCGTAGGCTGAAATAGCTAAATAATTAACCGAAAAATTTTATTTAAAAATTTGGCGAATTAAAAACTTCGCTGAAATTTTACACAACTAATCCTGTTGTACTATGGCGTCAAAATCCGATAAAGAAAAAAAACCCTCCGGCAAGACTGGTACCCACTCCGGTAAAGATTCTGAAAAGAAAGTTTCTTCCAAATCAAAAAAGCAATTGGAAGAAGATGATGAAGATTTGGAGGATGATGAAGAATTGGAAACCACACCTAAAAAAGGAGCCAAAGCTTCTTCTAAGAAAAGTAAAGATGCAGATGCTGATGAAGAAGGCGATGATGAGGACGTAGTGGATGATTGGGATAAAGTAGAGGAAGAGGAAGAGTGGGATCCCGATTTCGAGGAATTCGATTTGCCTAAATCAAAAGGCAAAAAGGGCGGAGGCACAGGGAAAAAGGGAGTGGAAGAAGATGATGACTTCAAGATAGATGAGGAATTCAAGGATATGGATCTTTTTGATGACGAAGGATTCGATGATGAAGAGGATGACTTCTGATTTAACCTATCTTCTCTATTACATTGCCTGATACAACTCTGTCCAGCAGTCTTTTTCCTATTCATGACTTTCAAGGAATGAAGAAGCGATTATTGAACTGGATACAACAGTTCGATATTTTTTGTTTACTGGACAATCATCAATACCAGATACAGCCCCACAGTTTGGAATGCCTGGCGGCAATTGGAGCGAGGAGAATGATACAGGCTGATAAAGTAATTTCTTTAGAACAGTTGCAATCTTTTCTTGACAACAAACCTTCGTGGCTATTCGGTCATTTGGCGTATGACCTGAAAAATGAGATCGAGGGGCTTTCTTCTTCACATCCGGATCATATTCAATTCCCTGACTTTTTTTTCTTCGAACCGGAGATAATAATCCGTTTAAATGAAACTGAATTGTTCATTCAAGGGGACGAACCGGAAAAGATCTTTGCTTCTATACATACTTTTGCTTCAGCATCTTCATTTTCGCCTGAATTGCCTTTCAAAATTGAGAATAGGATTTCAAGGGAAGAATATTGTTCCAATATCAATCAATTGAAACAGCATATCCTTCGGGGTGATTGTTATGAGATCAATTTTTGCCAGGAATTTTTTGCAACTGAGGCTACTATTCAGCCGGCCACGGTTTATGAACGCTTAAGCAGGATCTCACCCAATCCATTTTCAGCATTGTACCGTGTTCAGGATAAATGGCTGATCTGTGCAAGCCCCGAACGATTTTTAAAAAAATCAGGAGATAAAATTCTTTCCCAGCCGATCAAAGGAACTTCAAAAAGAATTCCCGATGACGATAAATTAGATGCATCCAGTAAAGAGTCGTTATATAAAAGCACGAAAGAAAAATCAGAAAATGTGATGGTGGTGGACCTGGTAAGGAATGACCTCTCAAAGATCTGTGAAGAAGGAACAGTAGGAGTGGAGGAGTTGTTTGGAATTTATTCATTTCCACAAGTACACCAAATGATCTCCACAATAAGCGGAACGCTGAAGCAACAAGTCTCTTTTGCTGATATCATTAAGGCAACGTTCCCGATGGGATCGATGACCGGAGCGCCAAAAAGGAACGTAATGAAGCTGATTGAACAATATGAGAAAACGAAAAGAGGAATTTTTTCAGGAGCTGTGGGTTATATATCTCCCGAAGGGGATTTTGATTTTAATGTAGTGATAAGAAGCCTGATGTATAATGCAGGTAGCAATTACCTTTCTTTTCAAACTGGTTCCGGTATAACTTTTTATAGTGATCCTGAAAAAGAATATGAAGAATGCATGTTAAAGGCGCAAGCTATACAGAATGTCTTGGCTAAGAGTTGATTTTTTCCCATAATACTTACATATGCGCTTTTCGTTCCATGAGTTGAAGCGCCAATTGCAATAGCGATGATTCATTAAAACGTTTTGCCATCAATTGTAATCCGAACGGCATTCCATTACTGTGACGGAAAAGAGGAATCGAGATAGCAGGAATGCCGGTAAGATTGGCGATCACTGTATAGATATCGGCAAGATACATGGCAACCGGATCGTTGATCTTTTCTCCCAATTTAAAAGCAGGTGTCGGAGACGTTGGAAGGATTATAAAATCAAAATCCAGGAAAATTTTATTCGTTTTATCTACCAATTGCTTTCTTACTTTTTGAGCACGGGTGTAATAAGCATCGTAATAACCAGCGCTGAGTACAAAAGTTCCCAGCATGATCCTTCGTTTCACCTCTTTTCCAAAACCTTCAGTCCTTGTTCGTTTATAAAATTCATCCAATTCAAGTCCTTGCCCGGATGTTCTGTACCCAAATTTTATTCCGTCATATCGGGAAAGGTTAGAAGATGCTTCGGCAGTTGTCAACACATAATATGCCGGAACAATATAATCAAGTAATTCAAACGAGACTGGTTTTACTTCATGTCCATCATATTTCAATTCTTCAATTAGATTTTTTATTGAAGAGCTAATTTCTGGATCGAGTGATGGATGTTCCAAGGCCTCCGGGAAATAAGCGAAACGGAATTTCTTTTTTTCATTTAAAGCTGATAAATATTTTTCTACCCGCTTTTGTGAAACAGTGCTGTCATATTCATCGGGTCCGGCTATTACTTCCAATGCCTTGCTTACATCTGCAATATTTTTTCCGAAAATCCCGATTTGATCAAAAGATGAGGCGTACGCAATTAAACCATAACGGGATATCCTTCCATATGTGGGTTTTAGTCCAACAATTCCACAAAAATCAGCCGGCTGTCGAACTGAACCACCGGTATCGGTGCCTAATGAAATCATGCAGAGATCTGCCTGTACAGCGACTGCAGAGCCACCCGAGGATCCGCCGGGGGTTCTTGTTTCATCCAGGGCATTCAAAACTTTTCCATACGCAGAATTCTCATTGGTGGAGCCCATTGCAAATTCATCGCAATTGGTTCTTCCGATTATGATAGCATCTTCAGCCAGGAGTCTTTCAACGGCAGTAGAGGAATAGACCGAAGTAAAATTTTTGAGAATGTTTGACGAAGCAGAAACTTTATGCCCTTGATAGCAGATCACATCTTTCAGAGCTATTATAACGCCATGCAATTTTTTTATCGGTTCGCCGGATTTTCTTTTTTGATCCAGCTGCTGCGCTTTTTCCAGAGCCTCCTTTTCAAAAACTTCAATGAAAGCGTTTAAATGTATATTGTTCTTTATGCGCCGGAGATACTGTTGAACAGCCAATTCACAGGTACAATTTTCTTGCTGCAATTGGGCATGATAGTGCTCAATGGAAGAAAATTCAAACAAAAGCGATTGCTTTTTTTGATGAAGAAAAATGGTTAAGGAAAAAAGAGGTCAATTAATTCGCAGAACTGTTTTTGTCGCTAGCGCTTTCTTCGATCTCTCTCTTCACGTTGTTTTTGGCATCATTGAATTCACGAACACCTTTTCCAAGACCCCGCATCAGTTCAGGAATTTTACGGCCACCAAACAGCAGTAACACGATGATCAGGATCACGATGATCTCATTGGTACCTAAAACACCCAGTAAAGTTGCATGTATCATAATTAGCTAATTAGAGATCAAAGATACTAAGTAACAGAAAATAACTGAACAATAAATTTGGCATTAACGAAACAACAACCAGCAATAAAAAAACCCGGAATTTATCCGGGCTTTTTTTATGATTTGTTAGTACTAAATTATTCCGCTGTAGTAGTCTCAGTTGTCATGCGTTTTTCACGTATCCTGGCACTCTTACCGCTGCGATTACGCTGGTAATACAATTTTGAACGGCGTACATGACCTGTTTTGTTTAATACGATGGAGTCAATGTTAGGAGAATAAAGTGGAAAAACTCTTTCAACGCCAATTCCATCAGAGATTTTGCGTACGGTAAAACTGGCGGTTTGTCCAACACCCTGGCGTTTAATCACATCACCTTTAAATGACTGGATCCTTTCTTTATTTCCTTCAATGATTTTATAGTTCACTGTAATGTTATCTCCGGGTTTAAAATGAGGAAATTCCTTTTTGCCGGTCAGTTGCTCGTGAACATATTTAATAGCGTTCATAATACATGATTTGGGGTCGCAAAGATAGGGTGAAATGGTTAAAGAATAAAGGTTTACTCATGTAAAAGTTTGTTCCAAACAAAATAGTAAGATTTAAATCAGAGATTTAATTTCTCCCGGGCACTTAAACCTTTAAACATGAAACTTTTAAATCGTCAGCGGGCAACATTCACGGCTCTTTTTTCCCGGATCACAGTGACTTTGATCTGTCCTGGAAAGGTCATTTCTGTCTGGATCTTTTGTGCTATTTCAAAAGAAAGTTTTTCTGAGTCCTGGTCGCTGACTTTATCAGCTTCAACGATTACCCGTAATTCACGCCCGGCCTGGATGGCATATGCTTTTTCAACACCGGTATAACTCATTGCCAATGTCTCAAGGTCTTTGATCCGCTGCAAATATTGCTGCATGATCTCCCGCCTTGCTCCCGGCCTTGCACCACTGATGGCATCGCAGGCCTGTATGATCGGGGAAATGACGTACTGCATTTCCATTTCGTCATGATGCGCCCCGATCGCATTGACTACAGCAGGATTTTCACCATATTTTTCGGCCAGTTTTGCTCCAAGCAATGCATGGCTCAATTCTGTTTCTTCATCAGGAACTTTGCCAATGTCGTGTAACAAACCTGCTCGTTTTGCCAACTTTGGATTTAATCCAAGTTCGGATGCCATGATAGCGCAAAGATTAGCAGTCTCCCGGCTATGCATCAGCAAATTTTGACCATATGAAGACCGGAACCTCATCCGACCTACCATCCGAACCAATTCTTTATGTAATCCATGAATGCCGAGTTCGATGACAGTTCTTTCCCCAATGTCCATTACCTGGTCTTCTAACTGTTTTCTTGTTTTTTCTACCACTTCTTCGATGCGGGCAGGGTGAATACGACCGTCAGTCACCAACCTTTGCAGGCTCAACCTTGCCACTTCACGGCGAAGCGGGTCAAATGAAGATAAAAGAATGGCTTCTGGTGTATCATCAACGATCAGGTCAACACCGGTTGCGGCTTCAATCGCCCTGATGTTTCTTCCTTCACGGCCAATGATCTGACCTTTTATTTCGTCGCTTTCAAGATTAAAAACTGTAATGGAATTTTCAATTGCCTGTTCTGCGGCTGTGCGCTGAATAGTCTGAATGATGATCTTCCGGGCTTCTTTATTGGCTTTTTGTTTTGCTTCTTCCACGATCTCCTGCTGCAATCCCATAGCCTGAGTTTGCGCTTCATGTTTCAGGCTTTCTACCAATTGAGCTTTGGCTTCTTCAGCAGAGAGAGCTGCGATCTTTTCCAGCCTGCGAATATGCTCTTCCTGGTGTTTTTCCAGCTCGGTTCTTTTGATATTCACTAATTCGATCTGGCGGTTAAGGTTTTCCTTGATCACTTCATTTTCTTTGATCTGGCGATCCAGGTTGCTCTCTTTTTGATTGATAGATTGCTCTTTTTGGCGGATCCGGTTTTCACCTTCGCCGATCTTGCGGTTACGTTCCAGCACTTCCTTGTCATGAGCCGCTTTCATCTGAACAAATTTTTCCTTAGCCTCCAACTCTTTTTCTTTGCGGATGGTTTCGGCTCTTAGTTCAGCTTCTTTGAGGATATTGCGGGATTGAAGTTCAGCTTCTTCTATTTTTTTGCGGGTGTTTTTTGCAAAAATTAGTTTACCCGCTATAATGCCAACAATTAAGGCAGATACAGCAATTATGATGGATAAAATATTTGAGTCCATGAATTTTTTCGTTTAAATGTTGCACAATCCTATTATTTAATAAAAACTTCATATTAAGGAAGTTTGTATGGTTTACGAAGATACAAAAGGAAAGTAAATAGGTAAAATAGAATAAGATAGAGTTCAGTGCTGATTGTTCTCAGACCTTAATCCATCAGGATCTATTTGCTATTTTTCATTTGATTATCCAACATTTTTTCGATGGTATTCAGTTGGTCTTCGAGATTAGCTTTTTCAACCTCCACTGCAACGGCGTTATTTTGCTCGGTAGCATACCACGCCAGCACCATAGCAATATAATCCTGCATGTCTTTTCCGGCAAACTGGGTGCGGAACTCCAGGATTTTGTCATTGATAGTTTTGATGGTTTTTCGAACCACTTCTTCATCTTCCGGGCGAACCTTGATCCGGTACGACCGGTCGCCGATTACTACTGTTGCTGCAATTAATGCTTCCATAATTTGGGAATTTCAAATTGATTTGTTTATATTAGTTCCCCTGTTCAATTAAAAATCATCATCTTTTGAAATACCTACAGGCTTAAGGCATCCATCCCCCACGGAAACAAAAGTCAACCAAACTTGTTGCCATGTTTGCCAAAGTTAAATCATCAATTTTTATTGATGCACTGCAGCTTGAATTAGTAGCACCAAAAGGTGAGTGTCTCCGCGGCGTATTAAAAGACGATAAAGGTAGTGTTTGCAGCACATTGGAGCGGGATCATCTGTCTGACCGGGAACAATTCACCTGGTCAGGGCTGAATGATCTTCCATACGGCGTGTACACACTGGAACTTTCTCACGGCGAAGACGAAATGAAAATGCAACTCATCAAACGGATCTGATCTATTCACTTAGTAATGCAATGCAGCGATCAATTTCTTTGAGATAGGAATTAATGCGTTTTTCTAATTCCTTCTTATCAGCAGTGCTTATTTTACGGGTGCTCAACTTCAGTATGTCCACCTGTTGCTTCAGGTCATCAATATTCTTTTGTTGCTGAGCGGTGTGTTTTTTTGATTTTTCTATTTCTTGCTTTAACTGTGCATTTTCTTTTTGCAAAACAGCAGTGCTCTTCAGTAGTAACTGAAGTTTATCCTGTATCCGTTTCAATTGTTGCTCTGCAGAATTCACTGGTGACAATTAAAGTGTTATTTCCTGATCTCAGCATTCAGATCTTTTTCCAGGGCTGTCATAATCCGATTCATCCAACCGTCTATTTCTTTATCAGTAAGCGTTTTTTCTTCATCTAAAAACGTGAAGCTGATCGCCATTGATTTTTTACCAGCTCCCAGTTTTTCACTTTCGAATATATCAAACAAATGGAGTTCCTGCAATTTGTCCAACCGGATGTTTTGCACCGATTGTTCTACCGCTTCAAAATGTAATTGCTTCGGAACTACAATGGCAAGATCCCGCTGAACTGCCGGGAAGCGGGAAAGCTCTTTTATGGATGTTTTATGTTGCACAACCAGTTCGAGTAGTAATTCCCAATTCAATCCGGCAAAGAACACAGGTTGTTTGATATCAAATTTTTCCAAAGATCTTTTATTGGCCTGGCCAAGACCTGCAAGAATCTGTCCATTTTTTTTGAAGACAATATGATCGTCAAGTTTTGGAACCTGTAATATTTCCATTGTGTCCGGCTGAATTTTCAGTAGCCTGAAAACTCCATCGATCACTCCTTTCAAAAAATAAATATCAGATGTTTGATTTTTATGTTTCCAGGTATGTTCTTCCGTGTTGCCGGTAATGACGATGCATAGTTTTTCCGCTTCTAAATAATTGCCCGGGCCGGAAGTGCTGTATGCTTTTCCGAATTCAAAAAATTTAAGAGAGTTATTCTTATGATTTAGGTTATGTGCTACTGATTCCAACGCAGTTTCAAAAAGTGAATTGCGCAGGATATTCAATTCGGCTGTCAGGCTGTTCATCATTTTCACCATGTTCTGCAATTCTTCTTCGGAAAAATAAGCGGCATTGGTGATGGAATTGGTCAGGATCTCATTGAAACTAAGCCCTGTCAGGTAATTCGAGACTTTTTCTTTATAAAGTTCTTTCGAAGAATTTTCTTCTATTGATGGCGTGATCGTTATTGCCTGTGGGATCTCAACATTGTCAAGACCATCGATGCGCAACACTTCTTCTACAATATCTGCCGGCAGGCTTATATCAGGTTTATGATAAGGAACTGCAACCCTCAATTCATCTATTCCTTCTTTGCTGATCTCAAATCCAAGGCTGAGTAAAATATCTTTTACAGCATCAGGATGGTAATTTTTGCCGCTCAGTTTTTTCAGGTAATGATATTTCAGATTTACCTGCGTTTTCTCTTTCGGAGACGGATAAACATCAACAATTTCTGAGGCAATTTCGCCACCGCAAATTTCCTTGATCATTTTTGCGGCCCGCTTCAACACACTTACTGTTGCAGAAATATCTGTTCCTTTTTCAAATCTTGTAGCTGCATCTGTCCTTAATCCGTGACGAAAGGATGTTTTCCGGGTTGTGATCGGATCAAAGCAAGCGCTTTCTAAAAAAATATTTTTTGTTTGAACAGTGACACCGCTATGCAATCCTCCAAATACTCCGGCAATACACATTCCCTCTGTTGCATTGCAGATCATGAGATCTTCGGAGCTGAGTTTTCTTTCTTTTTCATCCAGTGTAACAAATACGGTTCCTTCAGGAAGATTTTTTACAATTACTTTCTTCCCTTTTATAGCATCGGCATCAAACGCATGAAGTGGCTGGCCGGTTTCGTGTAAAATAAAATTGGTGATGTCAACAATGTTATTGATCGGTCGTAGCCCAATCGATTTTAATTTTTGTTGCAGCCATTTAGGCGATTCAGCGATGGTCACATTGGAAATGCTGATGCCTGAATAGCGGGGACAAGCTGCTACATTTTCTATTTTCACATCAATAGTAAGCGATGTGTTGTCAACTTTAAAACCATTACCATTTGGAAGTTTTGGTTTAATGTCTTTTTTCTCATGATGACTGACATAAGCACAAACATCCCTCGCAACTCCCCAATGACTCATCGCATCCATTCTGTTAGGCGTTAAGCCGATCTCAAATATCCAATCTTCATAGGGCTTGAAATATTCTGCAACCGGAGTACCCGGCTTCAGATCGTTTGGCAATACCAAAATGCCGGCATGTGAAGCTCCTAAACCTACTTCATCTTCTGCACAGATCATTCCATGACTTTCAGCATTCCGGATCTTCGCCACTTTCATGGTCATTGGCTCGCCGGCAATAGGATAGATCGTAACACCTACAGGAGCTACGATTACTTTTTGGCCTGTGGCTACATTCGGAGCGCCGCAGACAATTGATAAAGGTTCCGCAGCCCCAACATTGACTTTTGTAAGTTTCAGTTTATCGGCGTTTGGATGTTTTTCTACATGCAGTACTTCGCCAACTACTAATCCTTTCAATCCTCCTTTTACCTCTTCATATTTTTCCAATGACTCCACTTCCAAACCCACTGAGGTAAGGATCTTGCTCAAACGTTCTGGTTCTATTGTAACAGGGAAATATT
>DASZPW010000194.1:0-10418 GCA_035550155.1 Chitinophagaceae bacterium
TGAATTATGTAGAAACATCACCATAAGTTTTTCTAACTTCACTGATTTTACAGTTCATAATTATTGCCGGAAATTATTGATCCGCTATCATGAAATTTCTCATCATCCGCTTTTCTTCTATTGGCGATATCGTTTTGACAACGCCGGTGATCCGCTGTTTGAAAATGCAGGTTGCGGATGCGGAAGTGCATTATTTGGTGAAAAGATCATTTTATCCTGTAGTGCAGCATAATCCTTACATCGATAAGTTTCATGTACTGGATCACAGCCGGGAACTGATAATGCATGAACTCGAAGATGAGAATTTTGATTACATTATAGACCTGCATCATAATGTAAAGACATTACGAATTAAAAACCGGTTACAAAGAAAAGCGTATTCATTTTACAAGCTCAATATTGAAAAATATATTTATACCAGTATCAAGTTAAATATACTTCCGGATGTTCATATTGTAGATCGTTATCTGAAAACAGTGGAATCATTTGGAGTAAAAAATGACGGAGCTGGGTTAGATTATTTTATTTCACCCGGCGAAGAAATAAGCAAAGGTGATATTCCCGTTTCTCATTATGCCGGGTATATCGGCTGCGTGATAGGCGCTGCACATGGTACAAAGCGATTACCCGTTCATAAATGGAAAGAGTTTTGCGAAAGGATCGATCATCCCATTATTCTGTTAGGCGGAAAACAAGATGCAGCAATGGCAAAAGAAATTGCTGCTATAGATCCTGTGAAAATTTACAATGCCTGCGGCAAGTTCAGCTTAAATGAAAGTGCTGACCTGGTTCGGAAAGCCAAAGTGATCATAAGCAATGATACGGGATTAATGCATATAGCTGCGGCCTATAAAAAGCCCGTTATTTCTCTTTGGGGAAACACTGTTCCTTCTTTTGGAATGTATCCTTATTACGGAGAAAATTTTTTATCGACGCAAAAAGAATCTCCTTATTCCATTTTGCAGACCAACAAACTTTGGTGCAGGCCCTGTTCCAAGATCGGGTATAAAAAATGTCCGTTGGGTCATTTTAAATGTATGGAGCATATCCGGACAGAAGATATTATCCAATCAGTACAACAGTGGTTATAAAATAAAAAGCTTTGCAGTTAACTGCAAAGCCCAGTTATTTCCCAAGGGAAGTAACAAATAACGTTTTTGTTAAGAGTATGGAATTACTTTCCTAAAGTGAGAAGAAAAGCTACAACAATAACACTGATGATGAGTGTGATCGTAATAGCACCTTGTACATCAGGATTGTGAAGTAAAGAGTAAACTTTTTTCATACACAGAAATTTTTAAAGTTTCAAAAATGAGTTTATGGTTTCCAGGGAGGTACCGGATCATCATGAAACGATAAAGGGTCTGTGATTTAAATAAGGTTGGATTACTCTATTGCAAAGATAAAAAAAGATTGATACGGTGTTTTTATTTTCCTTAAAAAGTATTGCTCAATCGGGTTTTTACGTTTCCTTTCCGATCAGGCAGCATAATTTATTCGTTACCCGTCTGTTAAGAGGCTATTGGGTTTTCATTCAATAGAGGGCTCTTTAAAATTATGACTGTTGCTCAGCTCAAAATGAGCTTTTTGGGGAGATTGCATTGTTTTCAATGAAGCGTGTATCTTCATTAAAAGGTTTGATTTGAAATATTTTTTTCCCTCCATTTTTATACTGTTAAGTTTCAGGTCTCCTGGTAATGCCCAATCCACCAGTTCGCTTATTGATTCATTTCATATTTATGGTGACATAAAAATCACTATTGATAAACCGGCTGATTTTTCGTTTCATAAAAAAACCATCGTTACTTTTTTTGCATTACCCAATGGAAATACTACAGAGCAAACGATGGGTAAAAAAATGAAAGAAGGGGACGACTGGCATTATGATATACAACATATCCGGGCACAAACAAAATTCATCAGAAAGCAGCTCAGGCGAAAAAATTTTATTGTCATTTACCTGGAGAATAATTATAAAAGCTGGCCATTGTGGAAACAGAAACACCCGGAATTTGCTCAATTGATTCCTCATTTGGTGGACTCTTTATCCGTGTTGATGCGTACAAAAAATACATGTATTTATCTGAATGGTCACAGTGGTGGAGGCAGTTTTATTTTCGGATACCTAGCTGGTGTTGATATGATTCCTGCTTCAGTAAAACGTATCAGTTTTCTCGACAGCGATTACGGTTATGACAGTAGTTATTATTCAAAATTCAAAAATTGGTTAAGACGTGTTAAGGGTTCAGCGCTGAATATATTTGCATATAATGATAGTGTTGCTTTGTACAATGGTAAACCATTTGTATCTGCCACCGGCGGCACATGGTACCGAAGCCATTTATTTTTGCAGCATTTGCAAAAGGATTTTCATTTTTCAGAAACCGGCGATGATAGCCTGATCATTTATAAAAGTAGCGATCGACGCATTCAGTTTTATTTTAAAACTAATCCGGAACGTAAAATTTTTCACACACAACAGGTAGAGCTAAACGGATTTATTCATTCCGTTCTTTGCGGTACTAAATTCGATTCCAAGGGGTATAAATATTATTCGGACCGGGCTTATAGCGATTTGATTGAATAGGGACTTTAAAACTCGTAATCTACACCACTCTTCAATGTGTAAGTTGTTCTTGGAGCTGTGCCGGCAGGATACCGGTCGTGCAGGTAATTCCATAATAAAGATAATCGAAAATGCTTGCCAAATTTTACTTTTAATGTTGCCTGGTTTAACACACGCCAATCACTGATCTTGCTGATCAATGGCTGAAAGTAGGTAGTGCTGATAAGCTCGATCTCTTTTTGTGGGGTGATGGTAAAAGAAATATAACTGCTGCTCCTGATATCATTATGTATAATGGGAGGTTTAATATTCTCCCGTTCACGTTCATACATCAGTAACGTGGCAGCATAAAGCCGGATTATTTCAGTGGAAAAAATTTTCAACCGTGGACCTGTGCCAAGTAAAAAACGGGAACGGATCTGTGTAATAAGATTATTTTGTAATTGAGTGAATATTTCCCATCGTAACCATGAATTGAGCTTGTGATTATAACGCAGATGTACCAGGCTATTGTTTACGAATTTCTGAGTACCTCCTTTTTGAAATCCATAACAGGTTAGCAACAGCCACAAGTCTTTATTTCCCGGAGTCTTGTATTGAATATGATTGTCAAATTCTACATCAATGATTCGTTGCACACTTTGATTTAAGGAAAAACTTACGCCGGCATTTCCCATCCAGCCTGTTGTGTCTGATTGCATCCTGGCGCTTTCTACATTTACTATTTGTGCAAAACCCAGCTTAGTATTCAAAAGCAGTAAAACAATAATAATGATATTACTAGTTAGCTTTCTCATGTTTAGAATTTCTGCTGAAATAAGATGGGGTATTGTTTTTTGATCTTATCCTGCTGTCTTGCTGACAGCTCATCAAAAGTTTTTTTATGAAGTTGTAAACACAATTCTGTCAGCGCATTTTGCTGAGCTTTTTTAATTGCATTGATAATAGTTTTTTGTTCTATGTCAGTGGGAGTAGTAGCATATTGCACTTTGAGCTTAATTGGGATTTTGCCGGTGCCCAGGTAACTTTTCCAGAAACGCTGCTGTAATTCGTGAGTGAGGCCTTCCATATCGAACGTGTCTTTCCCGATCATCACTTCATTTTGTGAATGCACTGAGATCAGGATGATTTCTTGCGGAACAGCACTAAGAAATTGTTCTTTAGCCTTTGCTACAACAGTAGTAAGAAGAAAAATTGTGATAAGCCAAAATAATTTTGGTAGAATTCGTTTCAATGCAGGCATAACATTAAAGTTAAATAATGCAGATAGATAAGAAAAGCGATGCGATTATTAATCGCATCGCTTTTCCTGCAAACAATAAGCTACTTATTTTCCAAGAGCTTTGTTGATCGGAGCCCGGTCGATGTATTGAATAGTCCGGTCAATTTTGTCGTTGGCATTAAAATGATGATCTGCATGTACCCAGAACATTAAATTTTTCCCGTTTTTATATTTCACATTCACCTGGTACCAGCTTAACAGCCATACACCCGGTGCATCCGGCCCACGTTGGGGAGTATTTACTTTGATCGGGAGCCAAATGTCATTGCTGAAGCTGATCGAATCGATCACACTAGTTCTGCGATTTTTCCAGTAATCGCTGATGGCTTTTTTCCCGGCTAAGCTATCTCCGGATGACCATTGGTAAACGGCATTATCATCGTAATCGCTTATCCAGCTATCAACATCATTGTTCTGGAACTGGGCTAACATTTTTTTACCCATGTCAGTGTACTTAGCATCAGCAAACTCACTCTGTGGAAGTGTTTTAGTTCCGGAAGTGTCAGTACCACCTGTTGTAGACTCTCCGGATTTTTTGTTGCTGCAGCTAAGCAATACTAAGCTTGCGGAAGCAACGATAAGAAGCTTTCTCATAACTGTAATTTTAGTTTAAGTGAATAAAAAAAAATTCGAGTGCGGCTTTAAGATATCTATAGGGGATGAAACGCTCAGGAAAGCTATGGAATTTAAAGCAAATGGCAAATACGGATCGCCGGAAGCGTTATCGTTTGCGATCACATAACATTTACCTGACACAGACATCAGCAAATAAAGTTACCTTTAGCAATAAATTTTTTCAGTATGACAAATAAATTATTTTTTACAGCTGCCTGTTTTTTAGTGCTATCAGCCTGTAACAATTCCGGAAAAGGATCCGGCAACGGGAATGATACTACGAACAAGATGATGAGTGACACGTCTCATGCTATGAGCATGAATACCTCAAATGTTCCTGAAGTGCCGACTGTTCCTGAAGGCGCCAAAGTGTATTTTAAGAATCTTAAAGACGGAGCAAACATCAATTCTACTTTTCAAGTTCAGATGGGTGTAGATAATATGAAAGTAGATACGGTCGGACCTGTTCTGGCTGGCAGCGGTCATTTCCACATTTTTATTGATGCGGAAGATTCTTTGCCGTTAGGGACAGTGGTGCCAAAAGATTCCACGCACCTGCATTATGGAAAAGGTCAAACGGAAGCTGAACTTACTCTTGCACCGGGAAAACATAAGCTTACGCTGCAATTTGCAGATGGTATCCACAGATCGTATGGTGGTAAGTTGGCTACAACTGTGAATGTAACGGTGAAGAAATAAATTACTTCAGGTATTTAGCAAAAAAATCGAGTGAACGCTGCCAGGCCAGCCTGGCAGCGGCTTCGTTATAGCGTGTCGGCGCCGTATCATTATGAAAAGCATGATTGGCGCCTTCATACATGTAGAGTTCATAAGTGATATTGTATTTTTTCAATGCATCTTCATAAGCGGGAATACCTGCATCAATTCTTTCATCCAGGCTCCCGTAATGTAACTGGACCGCAGCTTTTATTTTAGCAACATCTTCCGCTTTAGGTTGTCGTCCATAAAAAGCCACCGCTGCTTTCAATGAAGGAACGTTTACAGCAAGTTCATTGGCGATGCCGCCGCCCCAGCAAAACCCTACACAACCCCAAATTCCATTACAATCTTTCCGGGTTGCTAAATAGTCAAACACTTTTATAAAATTTTGCAAGGTTTCGCTTTGATTCAATTGCTGGAATTTTGCTCTTGCATCATCTTCATTGGCGGGAGTACCACCAAGTGGCGATAAAGCATTAGGAGCAATGGCAAGATATCCTGCGTTAGCTGCTCTGCGGGTCACATCTTCAATATGTGCATTTAGTCCCCGATTTTCATGAATCACTACTACTGCTGCATATTTTTTTTCCTCTTTCGGCCGGGCTACATAAGCCTGCATTTTACCATTGACCCCGGGATAGGTAATTCGTTCTGTAAAAAGATCATCGCTGCCTGTGATGGCCGCATTGGAATAGTTTACTTCAATTAGTGGAAGTACAGCCATAGCAGCTGCAGTTCCGCCAGTCAATAAAACCAGGCGTCGCAAAAATTCCTGGCGACTAAGTGGTTTATGAGTGTACTCATCATAAAGATTGATGATACGTTGATCCATGAAATCAATTTTAAATCTTAATGAAAGTAACAAAATACCTGCAGTAACCGATCAAAAAAAAAGAATGGGGGATTTTTTTACCTGCTATACGGTTAAAACATTTTCATAATAAATCCATAAAAGAAGGTTAAGGCATACAACTATGGCATAAAAATCGAGTCTTATATACAGAATAGTTTTATAGCCCGTTTTTTAAACCGTAAATATTTTACCATGAAACGAATTTTTAAAACATCAATCATAGCAGTGAGTATCCTGTTGATGACTTCGGTTAGAAATACAGCTTCCGCTCAATTTTCTGCTAGTATTTCATTTCAGACATTTTATGACGACCTGAGTCCTTATGGACATTGGATTGATTATCCTCAATATGGATATGTTTGGAATCCGAATGTAGGAGCAGATTTTCGTCCATACAGCACCATGGGACACTGGGAGTGGTCAGATGAATATGACTGGATCTGGGTTTCTGATTATGATTGGGGATGGGCTCCGTTCCACTATGGTCGCTGGTTCTTTGATCCTGTTTATGGATGGCTTTGGGTACCCGGTTATGATTGGTCACCTGCCTGGGTAGCATGGCGAAGTGGCGGCGATTTTTATGGATGGGCTCCGATCAACCCTGGAATTGATATAAATATTTCGATCGGCAGTTATGAACCTCCGATTGATTACTGGTGTTTTGCCCCAAGACGTTATATTACTTCTCCACGCATTTATGATTATTGTGTAAACCCGAGAATGAATTTAACCATTGTAAATAATACAACGATCATCAACAATTACTATGGCGGTCGTGGACGAAATATATATGTGAATGGCCCTCGTCGTGATGAAGTGGAACGATTCACCCACGAACGGATCAGGCCGGTAGTATTTCGTGATTCTGATCGTCCGGGACGTTCTGAATTCAGAGGCAATTCTATTTCAATGTATCGTCCAAGAGTGGAACGAAATGATAACAACCATTTTGCTCCCCGCAACTTTGACCGGTTCAACAGCCGCCCTCAGGCTAATAATGGAATACGGAGAGAAAATAATGCTTTCGATCGTGGAAATAATATACCACAAAGGAATGACAGGGTAAATAATGATCGTACCTGGCAGAATAACAATCATAATAACAATAGTGAAACTCAGCAAAGAAATAATCGTGGCATATTTGATCAAAGAAGAAATACTATTCCTCAAAGAAACGATCAAAATCAAACGAATCCAATTGAACGCAGGCAACAGCAATTTCAAAATAATGATCGTAACGCTGATCGTGGCAACTTTGATGACAGGAATAACAATCGAACCAATAATAACAGAAATTCCAATCTGTTTGAACGAAAACCACAAACCAACCAGGATAATAACAGGAATTTCGGCAACCGTAATAACTCGCAGCCCAGGCAAATACAACAACCCCGGCAGTTTGAACGCCGTGATGAAGGAAACCGTGGGCAAGGAAACGGAAATTCTAATAGAGGTGGAGGAGGCAGAAGAAAAGGATAATATTTTCGTACACTTCCAATATACACAGGCTCGCCAAAAGCGAGCCTTTTTATTTCAGTAACTCGGCAATCAATATTCCGGCATAAGTACCAATGGCATTCCCTAATGATCCAGCTAATATTGCCGGCAAACGAAGATCGGGACGGCCCAAACTGGTAGCGAGAACTGCAGAGGTAGCAGTGCCGCCAATATTTGCATTGGAGGCAATAGATATTATATCCCAATCTTGCTTAAACAATCCACCAATTGAAAAAATCAGGATACCATGTATCAATACAATAATAGTAACCCATAATAATAAAAGCATCGCCAAATGTCCACTTTCAGCCAAAGCATGAATATCACAATAAGCTCCGATCACAGCAAGGAATAAAAGTACCAGGAAATAGCCCATTACTTTACCGCCGTTTAATTTTTGAATTACTGGTAATTGGGCCAAGATCAGTGCAAGTGTTGTAAGCGTAAGTATTGATGGGATCTGCGGGATATATTCATTCAACAGGTTGGAAAGAAACAAAGTTCCGAAGCCTATAGCGAGTAACAAGGAAATACCTTTCACGGTTACAGATTCTTTTTCAGAAACTAATTCATCCATGGCTGCAGTATCTGTATGCTGTGCTACAACACTCCTCTTACGTGGAAATATTTTATATAATAACGGCGGCAGAACGATAGTCACCATGATCCACAAAGTGGAAATGATATTATCAACGGCGTTAACTGCGGCATATAAAGTTCCGTCTTTATTGACACCGTACTGAAGACCTACCGCATTCAGATTGGCGCTGCCTCCAATGTAAGTACCAGTGTACATTCCGGCCACTGCGAAAGCGTCGTGCATATGATGTTGAGGAACTATAATATAATATCCTATAACTACTCCTGCCATACTGAATAAGGAGCCGGCCAGGAACATGATCAACATGGGCAGGCCTGCATAGCGCAGGTATTTTAATTTTACATCCAGCAATAAATAAAAAATTGCTAATGGCGCTACATAGGTGAAGATCTGTTGGTATAGTGGCGGCGCATTTTTCGAAGAAGGTATTACATGAATGTTAGCAAGGATGGCTGTTGCCAGTATTACAATCAAAGCCGAACCAAGAGAGCGAAAATATTTTTTCTTCCCGAGCCATTCGGAAAAAACGATCAGCAGGAATAAAACAGCAGCGATATAAACCGGATCGGTGAAAAAAGACATTTTGGTTTCGATTCAGTTCATCAATGTAGTAAAAGTTTTTTACCATTCATCAAATTTGACTGTTTCATGCTCATGAATATGGATAATTTGAGCACTAAAATGTTTGCTATGCGGAATATTATTTTGATGTGTTTACTGGTATTTTCTTTTTCATTTATTCGATCACAAAGTCTTTACATGCCCCGTGATATAAAACAGGCATATGCCAAAGGAACCCGGTCAACAGATGGCAATCCCGGTAAAAATTACTGGCAGAATCATGGAGTATATAATATCACAGTAACGGCCATGCCGCCGGATCGCAACATCAAAGGCACAGAGACGATCACTTATTTTAATAACAGTCCCGATACACTGAAAAATTTGGTGATCAAACTTTTTTTGAACATTCATAAGCCCGGCGCTCCCCGCGACTTTGGTACCACCGATAATTATCTTACATCGGGTGTCCATATTGATAAATTTTCCGTGAATGGACAAGCCAGGCAGTGGCAGGACAACCCGTTTCTTTATACATGGATGCCGGCCCGTCTTCCACAACCTTTGATGCCGCATAGTTCCGTGCAATTATCTTTCGATTGGCATTATGAAATATCATTGCGAAGTGGCCGGGAAGGAATGATCGATTCCACTACTTACTTTCTTGCTTACTTCTATCCCCGTGTAGCCGTGTATGATGATTATGAAGGATGGGACCAGATGAATTTTGTAGAGAGTAAAGAATTTTACAGCGACTTCAATGATTACACCGTTACACTGAATGTTCCGAAAAATTATATTGTCTGGGGCACGGGTACTTTGCAACAACCTGAATCTGTATTGCAACCGGAATTTGTGAAACGATTTAAAGAGTCTCTTCAATCTGATCAAACGATCCGAATTGTTACTAAAGAGGATTGGATGTCTAAAAATGTCACCACACAAAATGAATTGAATAGTTGGCAATTCAAGGCAGAGAATATTCCGGACATGGCATTTGCTCTCAGCGATCATTTTAACTGGGACGGATGCAGTGTTGTGGTTGATGATCAGACAGGCCGCCGTGTCAGTGCGCAGGCAGCTTATAACGATACTGCCGCAGATTATCATCATGTGGCACAATATGCCCGTCATTCATTGGATTGGTTATCGCATCATTGGCCGGGCATTCCATATCCGTATGAAAAAACCACCGTCGTTCAGGGCTATGCCGGCATGGAATACCCAATGATGGCAAATGATGAAACGTATGCTGATACCACTTTTTCAAGATTTGTTGCCGAACATGAGATCGCTCATACCTATATGCCTTTTTATATGGGCATTAATGAATCACGGTACGGATTTATGGATGAAGGATGGGCTACTACATTTGAACTGCTGATCGGACGTGACGATCTCGGCACTGAAAAAGCGGAGAATTTTTATAAGCGATTCCGGGTGGCCGGTTGGATACATGACCCTTCCGCTGATGAAGATCTTCCCATTACTACTCCCGTAAATCATCTCACTGGTGGCGGCGGGTTTGGAAATAATGAGTACGGCAAACCCTCACTCGGTTATTTGGCAATGAAAGATCTCCTGGGCGATGAATTATTTAAAAAATGTTTGCATGCCTATATGGATCGCTGGCATGGTAAGCATCCGATCCCTTGGGATTTCTTTTATACGTTTGATGATGTGTCCGGGAAAAAACTTGATTGGTTCTGGAGCAACTGGTTCT
>DASZPW010000195.1:0-2551 GCA_035550155.1 Chitinophagaceae bacterium
TTGTCAAAACGATATCGCCAATAGAAGAAAAGCGGATGATGAGAAATTTCATGATAGCGGATCAATAATTTCCGGCAATAATTATGAACTGTAAAATCAGTGAAGTTAGAAAAACTTATGGTGATGTTTCTACATAATTCAAATCCTTATGATAGGTTTCTTCGGTAAAATAAAAAGCGATGAGTGTGATCACCATGACAACCGCTCCGGCAACAATGCCACTTTTAATAAGCGGCCATTGCCAGTTTTTTTGAAACAGGTTTAAAAACATCAGGTTGATCAATGGCAAAGCACCCCGCACCATATTCGGAATGGTGGTAGCTGCCGTAGCCCGAAGATTCGTACCGAATTGCTCCGCACCCATCGTAATAAATATTGCCCAAAAACCGGTGCTGAATCCAAGCAACGCACAGATCCAATACATTCTTGTGTCAGAATTATTGAAAGGGCTGAAAAATAAAAACAATGAGGCTATGCAAAGTATGTAATACAACAACAACCCTTTTTTCCGGCTTTTGAAATACTGGCAAATAAATCCTACTACAATATCACCGATGGCTATTGCAGCATAAGCGAACATAATGGATCTTCCTGAATCTACTGTAGTGCTACCGTAAAGCTTTCCGGCAAATTTATCGCTCTGGTTTACGACAATGCCTACCACATACCATGTTGGCAAACCAATAAGAATAGCAAGAATATATTTTTTAAATCTTTTTCCGTTCGTAAAAAACATGAAGAAGTTTCCCCGGGCGATATTCAATTGTTTTACCTGTTTGTACATCCCGGATTCTGCAACAGCAATGCGAAGCAGCAGCAATACGATACCTAAACCGCCTCCGATCTTGTAGCACAGGCGCCAGTCATGATCAGTAAGAAAAAAAGTGAAATAAGCTGCAACAGCTCCGCTTAACCCGATACCCGCTACCATGGAAGTTCCGATACCTCTTTTGTTTTGCGGCATAAATTCAGTAACCAATGTGATGCCGGCACCTAATTCACCGGCTAATCCAAGACCTGCAGCAAAGCGACACCAGGCATATTGATCCACTGTTTGAACATAGCCGGTTAAAAAATTTGCAATGGAATACAAAATGATAGACCCGAACAAGACAGATAATCTGCCTTTTTTATCGCCTAAAATTCCCCAAATGATGCCGCCCAGTAACAAACCTACCATTTGCAAATTGATGACATGAGTGCTGTCGACTAACATCGTGGCATCAGTGGAGCCAACTCCACGCATGCTGGGTGCTTTCACAATAGTGAACAATAACAGATCATAGATGTCAACAAAATACCCAAGTGCTGCCACGATCACAGCAATGTTGAAAATGGATTTGGAACGTTCCGATTGCATACTAATTAATCATTTGAAGCAGGCGGATTTTCTTCGATCTCCTGCCTGCGGGCAAAAAATATTTTATAAAGCACCGGCAAGGTAGTAACTACAATAATAACTACAGTAATCGCCTCTATATGATCTTTCAGGCTGAAATCATATTTTTTTTCCATCCATCGCTGTAAAAAATGACCACCCAGCATCATGGAGGATACCCAGCAAATACTGCCGAGTATGTTATAAAAAGTAAAAATAGCTTTATTCATTTTCACCATTCCTGCTACGATGGGTGCAAATGTCCGGATGAATGGAAGAAACTTGGCAAAGAAAATTGTTAGTTTACCATATTTATCATAAAAAGCTTTGGCTCTTATAAGATGTTTCTTTTTAAATAACCAGCTTTCTTTTCTTTCATATAATAACGGCCCGGCTTTATAGCCAAACCAATATCCGGCAACATTTCCCAATATGGAAGCAATGATCACCATGATCATAATAACGATCCAATGCATCCCAAAAAATTCTTTGGCAAGATCATCTACATAGATTCCGGCAGCAAACAAGAGCGAATCTCCCGGAAAGAAGAAGCCGATGAATAACCCCGTTTCTGCAAATACTACTAAAAGCAATACATACAACCCCCCGTATTGAATGATCCATTCGATGAATTGCTGAATAAAACCTTTGTGATCGTTCATACTATTTTTTTTATTCCGGAATTTCTGAATGACCGGATGTTAATGCTCCCTCCCATTTGCTGACCACAGAGGTAGCTAAAGCATTACCTACTACATTGGTCATTGTCCTAAACATATCGCAAATATGATCAATTGGCAATATTAATGCGATGCCTTCCGGTGGAATTTTAAACATAGAGCATGTGGCCAATATCACCACGAGGGAAGCTCTCGGAACGCCGGCAATCCCTTTGCTGGTCAGCAGTAAGACCAATAGCATGGTAAGCTGCGTGCCGATGTCCATCTGAATGCCATAGGCCTGTGCAATGGCAAGGCTTGCAAAAGTCATATACATCATACTTCCATCCAGATTAAAAGAATAACCCAAAGGCAAAACAAATGCAACAATTTTATCCTTGCAACCAAATCGTTCCAGTTCTTCGGTCAGTTTTGGAAATACAGCTTCGCTGCTGGTAGTGCTGAATGCGATCAGCAACGGTTGTGCAATGCGTTTCAACAAGCCACGCAGCCG
>DASZPW010000196.1:0-17501 GCA_035550155.1 Chitinophagaceae bacterium
CTGACGGATAACGAAGGACTGGCTACCGGTGTTTCCTACATCAGCAAAGAAGATAAAATGGAATACCAGGTAATGGGTCGTGTAGTTATTGTTGCTGCCGGCGCTTGTGAATCTGCAAGACTTTTGTTGAATTCAAAATCACAAAAACATCCGAATGGTTTAGCTAATTCCGGCAATGTGGTGGGTAAATATTTGCATGATTCCACCGGAGCTGCTCTTGGTGGTTACCTGCCAAAGCTTTTCGGAAGAAAACGATACAATGAAGATGGTGTAGGCGGCATGCATGTGTATTCTCCGTGGTGGCTCGATAATAAAAAGCTGGATTTCCCCCGTGGTTATCATATTGAGTATTGGGGCGGCATGGAACAACCGGCGTATGGTTTTGGTTTCGGTATCCAGGAACAAAATGGAAAATATGAAGTGAACGGAAAGAAAAAAGAAGCCGGTGGTTATGGTGCATCGTTGAAAGAAGATTATCGTTATTTCTACGGTGCCGGTGTTGGCATGGCGGGCCGTGGTGAAGCCATTCCGCTTGAAAGCAATTATTGTGAGATCGATCCGAATGTAGTGGATCAATATGGCATTCCTGTTCTTCGCTTCAATGTAAAATGGAGTGATCACGAGATCAAACAAGCGAAGCACATGAAAGAAACCTTCAAAGAGATCATGCACAATATGGGTGCTGTCATCACATGGGGCGGCGATGATGATGAAAAAAATAATTGGGGATTATCCAAACCCGGAGAGATCATTCACGAAGCAGGAACTGTAAGAATGGGTGATGATCCCAAACGTTCTGCTCTCAACAAATGGAACCAGGCACATGATTGCAAGAATTTATTTGTAGTAGATGGCGGAGCATTTACATCGCAGGCAGATAAAAATATCACCTGGACCATCTTAGCTCTTTCGATGAGAGCATCGGATTATATTGTTGATGAATTGAAGAAACAAAATTTGTAACCCAGCTAATAGCCATTAGCTAACAGCTAAAAGCTTTTTAAATGGACAGACGCAAATCTTTAAAACTGATCGCTACCGGTGCCGTAGCAGTTCCTACTGTAATTGCCGCTTGCAATACAGAAGATAAAAAAACAACTCAGCAAGTTGCCGAACCAACATTCAATCTCGACCGTAATGCCGATGAATTGAAACATGAAAAAGAATTGCTGGCAAAAGAAAAGTTTTTTACTCCGGATGAAATGGCGACGATCACCATTCTTGCGGATATCATCATTCCGAAAGATGAAGTTAGTGGCAGTGCTTCTGATGCCAAAGTGCCGGACTTCATTGAATTTATTGTAAAAGATATGCCGGAGCACCAGGTACCTTTGCGTGGTGGATTGCGCTGGCTTGATGTGGAATGTATGAAACGTTTTGAAAAACCTTTCAGAGATTGCTCGCAGCAACAACAATTGGAAGTTGTAGATGATATTGCGTATCCCGAACGAAAATTAAAACCCGGCATGTCACAAGGGGTAAAATTTTTCAATCTCATGCGGGATCTCACCGCAACAGGTTTTTATACTACAGAGATCGGCGTGAAAGATATTGGTTATGCAGGCAACAAACCCAACCAATGGAACGGTGTGCCGGATGAAGTACTCAAACAATATGGGATATCTTATACCGAGAAAGAATTGAAAGAGTGTGTGAAATTTTAAGGCAATGATCCTTTCAGCTAAATAAGATCAAATATTATTCAATCTACCAAAGTTTGCCACTTTGGACTATGTATTCAGTTGCTACAGCAATACTTCATGCTTTAGCTAAACTTACTGCATTACTAAGGGTTTTTCATTACAGATAAACTCCCTCCATTAATATCTGGCATTTATTCAATTGTGTATTACAAAGATCAGTTGCCGGCATGACATAAGTCATAAAGGATAAATCTGTCTGTTTTGATATTTGCATCTCAATAATTCACGCAACTATGAAAACCGATGAAATGAAAAAAATGATTTTATGCATACAATGAAAGTCAGAAACTCTTACGCTGCAAATCAACAAAAAGCCGAAAAAATGATCGGCATTAAAATGCACAGGGATCCCGTTCTGAAAGATCTGTGGTCGGTGATCGGAAATACTCCTGAAGCATTGATGTTGCTGGATAAAAATTACAATATCGTGCTGTATAATAAAAAAGCGGCATCGGTGATGCGCAAATTCACCGGTAATAATATTGCGATCAACGAAAATCTTATCAGCATTCTCCCTGAATTCAGGAAGGAGGATGTTGCAAATAAATTATGTCAGGTCACTGAAGGAAACAGTATTGACTATGAAGTAGAATATCAAAGAAATAATTGGCTGCGTGTTTCATTGATCCCTATTAAAGGGCCGGACGGTACAGTACATGAAATTGGATTAACGATCCGTGATGTAACAGGATACAAGAGCATTGAAAAAAAATTAAAAGCAAGAGCGCAGGAATATCATTCGTTGCTTGATTCTCTTTCGGAAGGTGTAGTATATCAAACACTGGACAAAAAGATCGTAAAATGTAATAAGAGCGGCGAAAGGATCCTGCAAATCCAGGAAGAAAAACTGCAACAGACAGGTTTCCCTTTTCCCGGATGGAAATTATTTGATCAGAAAAATGAAGAACTGGATTTTTCAACATTTCTCATACCTGAAAAAAAAGGCTGTCGCCCAGTTCGCAAGTTCATTGTTGGTATTAAAAGAGATGCGTACATGCAGTGGCTTTCTATGAATATTGAGCCGGTAAAAGATAAAAATGATATTGTGAAAGCCTGTGTGTTCACTTTTATAGATATCACCCAACAGGAAAAAGTGAATAAAGATCTAAAGATACTTTTGCTTGCGGCTACAAAAGTCAATAATTCCGTGGTAGTGACAGACAGCAAAAGAAAGATCGTTTGGGCCAACGATGCGTTCACCCGTAACACCGGTTACAGTTTTGAAGAAGTGGAAGGAAAGGTCCCGGGTCATTTTTTGCAGGGGAAAGAGACTGATCAGCAAACGGTAAAATATATGCGGGAGCAATTGCGAAAGCAACTTCCATTCGAATGTGAGATACAGAATTACCGAAAAAATGGTGAGATATTCTGGATGCGCCTCAATGTTCAACCTTTGTTCAATGATGACAATAGCCTGAGCGGGTACCTTGGTGCAGGCACGGATATCACTGAACAAAAAAAGTTGCAGGAAAAACTAATTCAGCAAAGAGTAGAAGTACAAAAAGAGATCACCCGTGCTACAATTGCCGGGCAGGAAAAGGAACGTAATGAACTGGGAAGAGAATTACACGATAATATCAACCAGATACTTGCTGCGACAAAGATTCAGCTTGAATGTTATATTAAATCAGAAAAAGGAAAACCGGAATGCATTGCTGCCAGCCTGGAATACCTGAAGTTGGCGATCTCAGAGATCCGTAACCTATCCCGTCACCTGGTTGCGCCACGCTTTCATGACAATCAATTGATCGATGAGATCCGTTTGGTGATTGAACATTTGGGATTGAAAGAAAAAACTTCTATTGAAGCTGCAAATTTTGATATTAAAAATGTAGCGGATGAAGTGAAGCTGACCCTATTCCGGATCATTCAGGAACAATTGAACAATATAATAAAATATGCAAAGGCTCAATTCATTTTATTAAAATTAGAAACCAATGATCAGGGTGTTACATTATTCATCAGTGATGATGGTGTTGGATTTGATACCTCCAAAAAAAGAGATGGAATCGGCTTGAATAATATCCATAACCGTGTGGAGCTGCTGGGTGGTTCAGCACAAATCATCAGCGCTCCCGGAAAAGGATGTCAATTACAAATTTCTATTCCTTTGAATAAACCATGAACAAAACCAGCGGAACCGTTGCTAACCTTTGAGATCCGTATTCCTCTAAAAAAAATAATGCCGCATGATTGCGGCTATTATTTTTTTGAAACCATGCCAAAATTCAAAACAATGGCACAGCGATCTAATTCTGCGTGAAATTAAAATAATAATAATCACTCGTCACCAGCTGGTTCAGTTTATCATCAAACAGGATCACTTTATATTTTAGTTTATATGATCCTCGTGGCAATTCCAGTTCTTTATATGGCATCGTAATGATAAAACCGGTTTGAGTATTGTCGTACAATGTCACATCATAACCCGGCGTAAAGTTTGCCGAACTGGAAACATTGCCATCAACGGTATGATATAAATTATTATGATCCCGGAGTGGTTCCCCGTTATCATAATAGAAATAAGCAACGGCAAGACATTTTAATCCTTTTGCATTACTGATCGTAAATGCAGGAGTGATCTTGAGTTGTTGCCCTGCATCGTCAAAGCTGGTGAGCAAGCGGATTTCTTTTACATTTATTCCCTGGCTGAAAGTAAAATATTGATACCCGCCGGTGACGATCTGTTTCTGATCCGGATCAAAAATGGCCACATAACATTTCAAACGAAAATTGCCGGCGCCTAATTCTAACTGATCATAGGGCATGAAGACAGCAAGGTCTGTATATTGTGCTTCCTGGTAACCCGGCGTAAAATAATTGTATCCGGCAACATGGCCATCCACTGATGCATACACTCCGTCTTTATCCAGCAACGGTTTATCATTTTCTGCATTATAAAAATAAACAGCCATGATGCATTGCTTACCCTGAGCATTATAGATAACAAAATTTTGTTTGATGCTCATCCCTAATTTCCCATTCTCAGTTACGTTGTAGTCTATATGCAGATCCTGCAGTTTGCTCCAAACAGTAGAAGTGTTAGTCGTGGGCAGCACTTTATTATAGGGATACAATTCCTCTACAAGTGCAATATCGCCGGGAGAAAGATCGTCATTCTCGGATACAGAATATCCATCCAATGTAAATTCTTTTGGAATGGGATAATGCATGATAGACTTTGGATCATACGCTTTGTTGGTCATGCTTACACTATAACGCTGAAACACCTGCTGATTCACCATAGTCGTATCCCAACCATCATACTGCAGGTAATAAGCATAAACAACAGGTTTGTTCCATTTGATATTACTCAATGGGTTCATGTGTTCATGTAATAAACCCAGGGTATGGCCAAATTCATGAAGGATAACTCCTTTCAATTGTGCTGCTGTTTTAGTATTGTCGATCCAACCCAGGTTCATGGTTTCTTCAGACGGTAACCGATTCTTTGCATCAAGGCCGATAAATGAATACGAGCCTTTTTTGGGATCGAAACTTACCCGTACATCTTCTCTTCCGGTTGCTTGTCCCATGAATTTAAAAGTGACATTCGCATATTGACTCCAGATAGGGGCATATTGTTTCACTTCATCCCATTGCCATTGCGTTCCTCCCATGAAACCAACAGTAAGAACAGTTCCAGGCGTCCATTTATTATTAAAATCATATACACCCTGCCCTGCCCCGGCTTCACGGCGTGATGCACTCGTCACATCAATACAGGGAAGAATTTGTGAATACGATGCAATGGAAAGTATAAGCATTGCAGGCAGCAGTGCTCTTTTGTGGAAGATCATGGCGAGTGTATTTGAGTCGTTAAGATACGATTTTGAAAAAATAATTGAAAATTAAAATATACAGAATTGAAATCACACCAAATGCAGTTTAGTTTGATATTCTGCAAAAATCTTACATCAGATAGATGAGATATTTAATACAAAAACAAGTTCAGCCCTGATTTGAACCATCGAAACAAATGCAACATAAATTAACAGCTGATGTTTCGCTCTTTCTTTGATAAAATCTACCTTTGCAGACTCAAAAAATCAAAATGATAAGAATTCTATTGGCAGGAATAATGATGTTATCGTTACTAACGGCACAGGCGCAGAATGAGAACAGGTCAAAAACTAAAAGGACAATTTCAGGAACAATCATTGACTCGCTTTCAGGAAGACCGGTTGAATATGCCACTATCACTTTATTTCACCAGGGAACAAAAAGAATTGTAAGCGGGGCAGTAACGGATCAACAAGGCAGGTTCACGATTTCAGAACTAAAAAATGGCTCATACAGGATACTTGTCGAATCTATCGGATATCAATCGCACAGCGTTAATAATTTAAAAATAGACGATCAAAGCAGCGAGGTGGAGCTGAAAGAAATTACTTTATCAGTGAAGAATGAGACTTTGCAGAATGTGATTATCAACACTCCAAACCGGTTGGTGGAAAATAAAATTGATAAACTTGTTTTCAATGCGGAAAAAGATATGACATCACAGGGCGGTGTGGCAACCGATGTTCTTAAAAAAGTACCGATGGTTTCGGTGGATGTGGACGGCAATGTCGAGTTGGCGGGCAGCTCCAGCATTCGATTCCTCATCAATGGAAAACCATCTGCTGTTTTTGGCAGTAGCATCACAGATGTGCTGCAATCCATTCCATCCAGCCAGATCAAAAGCATTGAAGTGATCACCAACCCGGGAGCAAAATATGATGCAGAAGGATTAGGTGGCATCATTAACATCATTTTGAAAGACAGCAAGGTAAAAGGCATTAACGGAAACATTTCTTTAACCGCCGGTACCAGGAATGAGAACGGCTCTTTTAATTTCAATGCAAGAAAAGGCGATATCGGTTTCCATGCTTTTATCGGAGGAAACGAACGCTTAAATGCCAACGGCCCAAGTTCATCGGATCGTTTGACGATCGATACTGCTGCTAAAACAAATATTTCTTTATTGCAGGATGGGAACTTTCGTTTTAAAAGACATGGATTGGAGTCAGGAGTTGGCTTTGACTGGACCTATAAAAAGAAAAATGATTTCACAGGTTCAGTTCGTTATGGACGATTCGGCAACTCCGGAACCGGATTTACCAATCAATCGCAGGTTACAACGGACCAGATTACATCTAATATTATTTCTTCTATTGTTTCGGCCAATTACTCCGGCAATAGCTCCTATACTGATAACATCGATGCCTCGTTGAATTATAAAAGGTCCTTTTCCAAAGAAGATGAAGAACTGGAAATCGGGTTGAATACAAGTCGAGACAACAACCATGGCACAGCAAACAATTACCAGGTGTTATTGCCACAGGATTCAACTTTTTACGGCACCAGCAGCACCAACCCCGGAAAAGAAAGTGAAACCGAAATCACGATTGACTATTCAAACCCGATCAAAAAAGATATTGTGTTTGGAACCGGTGGTAAGATCGTCAGTAGCCGGATCACCAGTGATGCCGATATTTCCTTATTTCAGCCAGACAAGAAAGAATATTTTTACAACAGCTCTTTATCGAATGATCTCGACTATAAGCAGAAGGTATATGCTCTGTACAGTGAGATCAGTTTTCCTGTTGGAAAGCTTTTTAATACCAAGATCGGGGGAAGATATGAGCGGACCGAGATCAATTCGTTTTATTCTAATGCACAACAACAGGCGCCGAAGTATGGATACAATACTTTTGTTCCTTCTATATTCTTTTCTAAAAACCTGAACGATAACGAAACGATCAAACTCAGTTACTCCAAGCGTATTGAGCGGCCTGATTACAGAGACCTGAATCCATTTGTCAACACTACTGACCCAAAAAATATTTCTACTGGTAATCCATTTCTCAATCCGGAGATCGGTCATCGGTTCGAATTAAGCTACAATAGAAATTTCCAGAACGCTGGTTCATTTATGGTCTCTGCGTTTTATAGAATAAACGATCACGACATCCAACCTTTTATTATTTTCTATCCCTCTCTACAGGTTGGCGATTCTGTTTATACCAATGTAGCTGTGAGTACCCGGCAAAACATCGGCATGGAAAAGAACTGGGGAATGAACTTCTTCGTTGACATTCATTTTACTGATAAATTTTCTGTTCGCTCCAACTTTTTCTTTTTCTATCGTCATACACTCAATGCTCTGGACCCCGGCTATAATTCCTATAGTTTCAATTACCGGTTGAATATGAATGCAAGCTACCAGTTCGGAAAGAACTTTGCGGGAGAGCTTTTTGGTTTCTTTAATTCACCAAGGAACCAGGCTCAGGGAAAATATCCTTCATTTACATATTATAGCATGGCGCTAAGAAAACAATTCTGGAATAAAAAAGCAAGCCTTGCGTTCACAGTCAGCAATCCTTTCAGTGAATACCTTACCCAGCGAACAAAATTATTTGGCCCTAATTTTACCATCAACGGTGTTCGTCAAATCGCATTCCGTTCCTTCGGCATAAACTTTACATGGAAATTTGGAAAGCTTGAATTTAAAAAAGATAATGAAAATAACCAGGATAATGGAAATAGCAATAACATGCCAGAAGGATAGTTGCTAATAAATTTGTTACAGAGACATTAACAAATATATCCACGCATTTTTGCCCGACTCCAGTTGTACCCTCATACGTTTATATTCTTTCGGTTCATACTGATCTGTTATGGTCAATTCTTCCTTAGTCATTGCTAAAACTCTTCCATCGACCAAATCGTCTTTTTTGCCTGAAAGAACAACAGTAAGCTGATGAGATTTCTCTCCTTTTGAAAGAAATGATTCGTCTTTTACTTCAACATCCATCAATTTATATCCAACCAGAACATCGGAAGAGCTTTGCAAAATTCTTCCAAACAAACGAAGTTGTACAGTTCCCTGCTGAAGTGTTCCGTATGAAAAAAGATATTCCATTCTTTCAGGAGTTGGAGCTACCCGGGTAAACCGATTGAACATGTTTTGCAGATGCTGCGATCATTTTCTCCAACACTTTTATATCAATGTCCTCAAGCATTTTTACATACACACATCCTTTCCCGGTTTTATGCTTTCCAAGTTTTTCTAACATTTGCTCTCTTCCTTTGAAATTGCCCGAAAGATAAAATACAATAGCAGTGGATCTTGGTGAGAAGCCTACCAACGGCATATCTCCTTCATGACCGCTTTCGTATTTGTAATGATAACTGCCAAACCCGATGATACTTGGCCCCCACATTTTTGGCGGGTAACCCGTTGCTTTCTGCATCAGATCAATGATGCGATGGCTATCCTGCTGTTTCACTTTATCTGGAATAGATTTGATGAATTGAGTAACGCTCTTTTTGGTTTCGGTTGTTTTGTTGGTTGCCATACTATTTGCCGTTGGATAAAATAAATTTACTGGTTTATTTAATGCCCCGCCATCAATAATTAATAAATTATACTCAGGAAAAAACCCATCGGGAATTGCCTGATGGGTTCTTTCTTCATAAAAAATTTGATAAAACTTAGATGATCGCTACATATAAATTTCCCGAAGGAACGATCTTGGTGCTTCTTAAAACGGAATACGGTAAATAAAAATATCCTTTATATCCCCATGAAGTGCTCCATGAATTCTGGCAAATGAATACGCCACCGCCGGGTTGAGAAGCATCATCAATATACCCGATCAACGGCACGGCATGGCCGCCGAGTAATTTTAATCCGGAGATAAGAGTACCGGATGAAGTAAGTGGATTGTAGGTAAAATTATTTGGTGCATATCCTTGTATTCCCAAACCTTCAAAATACTGATACGCTGAATTATCATACACATTGAATCCCATCATTACGGGCAAATGATTGGCAATGGCAGTTTTTGCATCACTGACCACATCACCCGAATTGATGACGTAATAACCATGATTGGTTGTGCCGCTACTACCTGTGGTGCCGGATTGAACACCGATATTAAAGTTCGGAGCATTGGAAATAGCAGTAGCAGATGGGGCTGTTCTATATTGAGTAGAACTATGAGAACCATTGGACGGGTATGGATATAAATTTTCGTAACATTCACCTTTGAATGTGTAAGACGTCCTGCCGACCTTCAATGTGAGAGATTTACCGCTGCCGGTATTAGCGCTCAATCCCTGCAATGCCTGTGGAATGTTAACCATATATGCGCCATTATCAGCAGAGATGGATTGCTTTAAAATCACACAACGCTCCACATAATACAGGAACAAGGGGCTGAGTGCGGAGGAACTGCCAAACAAAGTAGAATTTACATTTTGTGTTTGTGTGGCAACAGATAAACCAGTTGCAACCGTTAAGTCTGTAGCTGAAACAGGATTGGAATTACTGAAATAATACCTGAGAATTTCATTTGTTTCTGTTCCACAAAAACCGGTACAGGATCCAATCTGGCCCTGGTCTCTTATTGCCGGGGAAGATAAAAGAAAGCTGGAAGGCATTGTAGCAACTGGAGCTGCTCCTTCTCCCCTTGCCAATAATGAATGAGCATTGAAAACTGGAACTGATTCCCATTGATCGGGCTGCATCGCCAAAAGTCCGTAAGTATGCATTCCTAAATTTGGATCACTGATCGATTCGGATTGGTTCATCATTCCGGATTTTGTGCAGCTGACTAATAGAAGAATTGTTACTGCAATAGCAGTAAATAGTGTTGGTTTACTGTTTCTCATGTGATGAAATAGTTTAAGTGTACCTAAATGTAATAAATTGAGTAATTACAGTAAATAAATATTTTCCCCTTAACACAGGGATATAAGTAGTTTTACTAATACAAAGTTGACCAGGACAACGACAGCATCATGTTAAAGCCAGCGACGGACTTTGGCTTTGTATTCGATGTAACTTTTCCCAAATGCCCTTTCCAAATAACGTTCTTCGGGTAAGATCACCAAAGCAGTAACAACGATAGCAAGTATGGGAAGTAATACTAAAGTCCACCAGTTGCCAACTAAAAATGCCAAACCGGTATACAGCGATAGAAGGCTAACGTACATCGGGTTTCTGCTGATGGAATAAATTCCTGTTGTTTGCAGCGAGTTTGCCGGTTTGATCGTTATCAACGTATTTTTTGTTTTGAAAAATTGCAGTAATGAAGGCGCTGCAAACAATACCCAGAGTCCAATAAATATTATCCCTGCTATACGGGCGGCCATACTATGAAAAAATGAGTTATCGATAGGCACTGCTTTTTGAATAAGTAGCGACAGCAAAAATGTTGCAGCATAAAACAATGGCGGCGGAATGACAATTCCCGGATTATCTTTTGTGGCAGGCATAGTCAGATATTTAATTTTATTTTTACCCGAAAACGTTACTGGTACAAGTTAATAAAAATTTACAACCGACCGGTTTCCTCAATAAGATGCTATAAAATGATATTACCATTTCATATATTTTGGCCGGGTATTTCAGATTCTTTAAGGTTAATTTGCCGCTACGATAGCATTGTACAAAAGAATCATTTAATTTTAATGATGATTTGCAACACAAATTTTTTCAGCAAATTAGTTTTTAATCCCAAACAGACCTGCAGTTGATTAGTAGAATAACCATCCCGTTCTTTTCGCTTGCCTTCATTGGTATCTTCTTGTTTGAGAATAACAAGCAGCCTGATCCTGTTACTCCGGAACAAATTGCTGCACTACAGCTTGACGGGCCGTTTGTCTTATACAAAAAAAATAAAGCTTATATAAAATATATCCTTGACAGCAACAACGTTATCTGGGTGCAGACAGATACAGCAACGCTGGATAACAAAAAAAATATTGCTTTGCATGTAAGTACCGAATTCCCGGGTCACACATTTCCAGTCTCATTGAAAGACCAATTTCAAAACGAGAAGAGTGAATTTGATCCTGCAGATAAAATTTTTGCTTTGTCAGATATCGAAGGTGATTTTTCCTCATTCCGGAGACTATTGCAGGCCGGCGGTGTGATCGATTCCAATTTCAACTGGACGTTTGGCAACGGCCATCTCCTATTAGTTGGCGATTTTGTTGATCGGGGTAGCCAGGTCACCGAAGTGCTATGGCTCATTTATTCTTTGGAAGAAAAAGCGAAAGCAGCGGGTGGCTATGTTCATTATATTCTCGGTAATCATGAAATCCTGAATTTAAGCAATGATCTCCGGTATGTCAATCCGAAATATTTTCATGACGCAAAACTGATGCACATAAATTATGAAAAACTTTTTGACAAAAACTCGGAAATAGGCAGATGGCTACGTACAAAAAATGTAATGGAAAAGATCGGTAACCTGGTCTTTGTACACGGCGGTATTTCGGCAGAACTTCAAAACCTTGGTCTTTCCATCAGCCGGATCAACCAGTTAGCCAGAACGTATTATGAAATGGGCAATGAGCTGTCTATGGATGAAACAGTGAATACAATCATGAGCAGTAAAGTTGGCCCATTTTGGTATCGTGGTTATTATAAAAACAATTACAGCGTCACACCAGAACAGTTGGATAATATTATTTCGAAATTTTCAGTTTCACATATCATCACCGGCCACACCATTGCAGCAGATACCATCAGCGCCTGGTATGGTGGCAAAGTGATCGACCTCGACGTTCATGATAACAGGGCCATACCGGAAGCCCTGCTGATAGAAGGAAACAAATTTTACCGGGTGGGCCCTTCAGGACAAAAAAAGATCATGGAAATCCAATAACGATGCGATATCCACTATTCAGATTTTGAAAAACGAATGAGCGCAGCTTCCACAACAAAGTTTTTCAGGCTATACTTTATAATTTTCAACAAACGTTACAAAACTTAGAGATAAAGTTACCACGAAGTTTAACGGATGAATTGCGTTAGCAACTGCTTAACATCAACGTACCTCATAGTGAAGAAATAAATTATTTGTTATTGAATTAAAATAAAATGGGATGGACATATTACTAATGAACATTATTGCAATAGCTGTTCATGTAAAACATTAAATAAATATTGGAGTTGCCTGTTTTTTTCTCCATTTGTAACATCGAAAATAAAAAAGTAAACGGGGCCGGCGTCTTTCTATTTTTTTAAAATATGTTTATAAGCGGACAAAAGAGCTTCCAACAAAATTTCCTTTGACACTTTATCCAATTCAAATATTGTAGCTCCTTTTTCTCCCCATTTATTTGGTACGGGATAAATATTTTTTTTATCCATTTTACAAAAAAGTTGTTGCTCTCCCGGTGTCAAAAAAATATTCGCTGTATTATTTTTCTCCAGGTAAGTGGCAAACATGCGTTTGCCGATGATCTTAAAGCTTTCCCTATCAAAATGCGGGACCTGTTCCGTATGTGGAAAGGAAAGCGCCAATTGTTCAAATGCTTTTTTAGTGATCATTGGCTACAGGTATTATCTATCCTTCTCCATTTTGACTTAACTGATGGTTCTGCAAGATTTCAGTTGCTTACTCAATATTTTTTGTCAAGGTAAAATAGTTATATCCTTTCGGAAATCCTTCGATCACCTGTCGAATGCGGTATCCGTTCTTTTCATAAAATCCCGGCGCCTGGAAGCTATAGGTTTTAATAAGAATGATTGTACAGTTCTTACTCTTCGCTTCTTCCTCTGCCGCTATCAATAACTTTGTTCCGAGTCCTTTATGTCGCAGATCTTCGCTGATCCAAAGTTGTGTTATTTCACAGGCGCCTGCCCATGTCCATCCTGCAAGACCAGCCACAAGGTTTCCCTTTTCATCTTTTATAATTTTGCTGAACAAAGAACCATCATTTCTGTTCAGGATTGTTGAATTGAATTCATAAATCTTATCTTCAAGTAAATTTATTAGCTGCAGCTGATCTTCTCCTGCCTCAATTTTATATTCCACAATTTCTTATAGTTAATTATTTAATAAAACAAATGTTGTTCACCTTTATTTTGGTTTTACCCGAGTGAATTTCCCAACTAAGGCACTGCTCATTCCAGTATCTCACAATTGTAATTTAAAGAAGTTACAATATTGATTATTTCAATCCCCAAAATAGTATTGCCCTGCACCCGTAAGATCCTGTCGCAGTCGGATAGATCAAAATTTATTTTGTACCTCGGAAATTCTTCCGCAAGTTTTTGAATAATAAAATTTGCTTCACGAGTACTTTGAACATTAGTTTTAAATACTTCAACCATAAAACCACGGTTTAAAAATTCACTTCTTTCTGAACTCTTTTAGCACCCGGAGTTATTTCTACGGTTTGCTGGAAAAATCCACCATCCATTCAATTCCATATTTGTCCCTGAACATACCAAAGTATGAACCCCATGGACTATCACCAATGGGCATTTCAACAGTTCCGCCTGCAGAAAGCCCATTGAATATTTTATCTGCCTCCGCTTTACTTTCTGCATGTACCGAAATTTTACTCCGGGTTTCATTTTCATTATGTCGTCCCAAAAATTCAGGAGTGTCGCTTCCCATTAACATACTGCTTTTACCAATGGGCAAAGCGATATGCATAATTTTATTTTGCTCCTTTTCTGAAATGGGATGTTCGGCGCTTGCTAAGTCTTTGAACCTGGCTACCCGTGCAAACTCGCCACCAAATACTGATTTGTAAAATGTAAATGCTTCTTCTGCATTACCGTTGAAATGAATGTAAGGATTGATACTTGCCATAAATTTGTTTTTTAAATTGTTTAATTGATTTCGTTTCAAAATATTTATTCAGAGCTACTCCGATAAAATTATTTTTTGGATAGCGTTGCCAATAGATTCTCAAGATTGCTCAATGACATTTTCATTCCTTGTGTAAAGCCATCAAGTATTTTCTCCATTCTTTCAAGCGATTCATTGTAAATGCTGATTCTCGCCGTTGTGGTTCCGTTCTCTTCAATGAAAGTATGATCCCATTCAGAACCTGATGGCTCAGGGTTTTCATTTTCATCTGCAAAAGCATTATACATTTTAAAATTGGTCTTCGGGGTAATGGACGTGTATTCCTGGATTGCCCAACGCTCCAGGCCTTCGGGACTTATCATTGCATAAAATCTTTTGCCACCAACTTTAAAATCCTGGTATTTTGTTTTCGCCGTAAAAGGTTTTGGAGCGATCCATTGGTCAATCAGTTCTGCTTTTGTAAAAGCATCCCATACCAGCGAAAGTTCAGCATCAAATTCCCTGGTTATATAAACCATTTTTGCTGCTTTGTCAACGGTAAAATCAAATAGCAAATTGTTTGTCATTTTTTTTGTTTTTTAATTGTTGATAATACTTTGTCAAGTTGATTGAACCTGGTTTCCCAGATTTGCCTGAATTGGTTTAACCATTTATCGATCTCTTTCATTTTATTTATTTCAAGTTGGTAATAAATTTCCCTGCCCCTGTATTCTTGTTTTACCAGTTCACACTCTGTCAAAATCCGCAGGTGCTTGGAAACAGCTTGCCTGGTGGTGTGGAAGTTGTCTGCAATAGCATTCGGCGTCATTGCCTGCAATGCAATTAAGGTAATAATTGCCCTTCTTGTAGGATCGGCTATTGCCTGGAAAATGTCTCGTCTCATTTGATCTGAAGTTTTTTATATGAAACTAATCGGTTGCAAATATATGTGCAACTATTTGGTTTCGCAAATTTTTTTTATTTTGGTAAAAAAGAAGACAAAAAAGCTGGTACAATGCCCTTAGCTCATATAAAAGCCACAGATAAAAACGTTAGCGGGATTCAGAAGTTATTTCGTCTTTACTCTTTTCAGTCCCGGATTATAGCCTACCAAATCCATTCTTCTTGAAGTGCAGGTATCCTCGATCAAAGCAAGATGAACAGAATCGGAACCGTGAAAAGTCAGGCTGTATTTTCCCCAGTAATCTTTACCGCAAACATCTTTTATGTTCTTAATGGAAAAAACGGAATCTGCAAGCATATACTTTCCTCTTTCACCGACCTGCCCGTTAGGCAAGGTCACATTGTAGGTGCTATCCTGGTTAAAATCCACATATTCTCCGCTGGCGCTACCGTCAGGATTGAGGATCGACCATCTCCCCTGCAGCCTGTTATCCTCCTGCGTACAGGAAAAGGCAATTACACTTACCATGAAAATAATAAGTGCAGCCATCATTCCGGTTTTTGATTTTTTATCATTCATAATAGTTGGTTTAGTAGATGTTTCTTATTGTTCACCTAAAACTTTCCTTCATAAGTGATTCATCAGAGCAGTAAATAAAGTTAAACCAACTTTCGCATTGTTCATTGAAAGGGCTGATCAAGAAAAATGGGGGATGTTTCTTGGCGCAGGAACCGGGGCGAAGCGTAATTCAGCAATAGATAAGGACAGTTGTTATTCTCTTCATTTCACTTTAACTCTGAAATTATTAGTTTCTTTTGTTTAAAAGTGTTCATCAACGCCTTTCTGCTGATTGCAGGGTCGCTATGATGAATAAGGTCAAAATATTCAGTAGGCACCACCTGCCAGGATAACCCATACTTATCTTTACACCAGCCGCACGGTCCTTCTTCACCTCCGTTAGAAGTCAGCGCTTCCCAATAGTAATCTACTTCTGCCTGGTCTTTACAGTTGATAACAAGAGATATGGCTTCATTAAATTTAAATAATGGCCCGGCAGCCAAAATGCTGAATTCCACTCCGGCTATTTCCATTACAGCCGTATCAAATTCGCCGGATAAATTATCGTCTGCTACATTTTCTGGATTACCGTCTTTAGGCATATTGGTGAATAAGCGATAATCTTTCAACTTACCGTCTTTAAAAATTGACAGGTAGTATTCTGCTACAGCCTTTGCGTCTTTCTCTACCCACAAGCATGGGGTAATTTTTTGTTGTATCATAGTTTTAATAGTTAATGATTATTCATCTATGTACATCGTAAAATAGCTATTTTACTTTTTGCAAAATTATTTCTCCTTTCTCTGCGATCAAAACATTGCCGTTGAAACGGGCCACTTTATTAGCAGCAATTAAATATTCATTCAATTTATCTGCAATCGAATCGTCTTCCTGTGCCTGTAAAATATAAAAGGATGAAACATAGAAAACAGCAAGTATTAATTTTATCGCCTGCAATTATTTTTATTATATAGTTTATTTTTATTTTTAAACTCATTGTTCCCGGCTGACTCTCCCATTAACAAATCCTCAACCATTGATACATTTACCTTGGAACCGATCGCTATTGGCCCGGCGTCAGATATAAATGCTACATTAAGTCAAAATGGGACTCGTTTGGGAAAAAATTTCTCACTTCTGGTAACTTATTTGGGACATTCCACAACGTTATCTTGTGCAGCGATGATCTGCCACTTACCACCCCGTTTCAACCAGGTATCTGTCCACACTAAGCAACGTTTATATTCCTTACCATCTGCTCCTTTGGCAATGCTGCTTTCGCTGCCATATGCCATTGCGAGATTATCGCCAAAAAAATGAATTTTCACATCTCCTAATTCGCATTGGCGGTTATTGCCTGTTAACGTGACTTCTTGTTTACCATAGCGGGTTCCACTTGTTGATGTTCCCTGGAAATCGTCTGCAAACACATCTTTTAGTCCGGGCTGCGGGCCGCAATCTGCATTTAACCACATCTTTTCCATTGCTATTAGTTTTTTGGCAACACTATCGTCAGGTGATGCCCAATGTGACCTCTGTGCTGAAACGGATACAGAAATGAAAATAGATATGCATAATACTGAAGAGAAAATGGTTCTGTGATGCATGATTACAGTTTTTAAAAATTAGTATTTCAATTTATGAGCTTGTCGTCATTTCTTCGTTTACGCATAACAAAGATGGTTTGCGATGTAGCGGCATTACGTCGTTATTGGTCTTCCTCTTAAACAAATTTATCTTCTTTGAAACTAC
>DASZPW010000197.1:0-2390 GCA_035550155.1 Chitinophagaceae bacterium
AAGAGTATTGGCATCCAGCATATATTTCATATCCTGCACCTGGTCAAACATTTTCAATTCCTGCTTCACCGTCTTGATGCGGTTCACTAAATCATACACAAACAATTTTGTTTTTCCTTCTTCATTATACACTACTGCCAACCGGGTTCCTTTTCCATCCCATGCAAGAATTGGATAATTTGGATTTTCCTCATCTTCCCTGGAGCGGCCTCCGTATTTCAATAATACTTTTCGGTTCACAAAATTTTCCATCAACACTACGGAATATCTTCCCTGGTTGTATTCCACCAAGGCATAAGTGAAACTTTTCGGATTCGGATTTGCATTGAATCGGATATAATCTTTTTTCCCTATTTCTTCAGTGAGTGATAGTTGTCCTTTGGGAACATTTCGCCTGCCGCGGATGTCTTTGAAATATTGCTGCGGCACTTCCAGCATGAAATCTTCCAATACTTTCTTGAATTTCTTTTTAGTTATTTTTTGGGAAGCATTGTTCAGGTTACGGTAAATACGTGCCAGGTATAAAAAATAAGTTGTTTTGCTTTTTCCATATTTATTAGCGATGTAGTTCCAGAAAGCATGACCGGCAAGGTCAGGCTTTTCATAAGCGAATTGGTAAAAATTGGAATACAAACCGCCAAGCATCACCGCCCGCAGATCGTCATCCAGTTTTGGGCTCCAATTTTCGGCGGCGTAAGCAATGTAGCCATCCGTAAGCCATTTGGGCAGATCCAACAAAGCCTGGTTAGCGGCAAATTCTCCTAGATCATCTCCAAACAAAATATTTTCAACCAGGATTCTTGCAATACCCTGGCGTATCTGCAGGCGCAGGTTATCGTGATTGCCGTCGAAATAGACGATCATTTTGTTGTTCACCAGTTTGGTGACACCACCGGTGTTTTGCCAGTCAATGCCCAACCCGATATTGGATTGCTGCATTTCATCAAAACTGTTGTAGATAACAATATTGGCACGGCGCTGCAGACCGTATTCAATAAATTCTTCCAGTTTTGGAAGTTCCTGTTCAGCGATCTGGGCTACGTATTTGCCCAATGCCAAACCATTTTGACTAAAATAAGAGTTAAAATTTTCTGTCTGGTAATATTTCCATTTGAAATTCTGGTACTGAACCCGGTTTTTCCCAAATTCCACAGTGTTCACCTGCGCCGATGTTTTCATCATCATGAAAACCGAAAGGCAGGCCATCAGGCATAATACTTTCTTCATAGAATCTTTTCTGTTTCGTGTCTTTTGATGCTTATTGTCCTGTCGTCTTTAATTTTGCATCCGGTAAAGATTTACCGGGAAACTAAAGTACGAAAAACCGTTCATGTTAAACGTCAGGACATTTACATTTAACCCGGTTGAGGAGAATACTTATGTTTTGTATAACGAACAAAACCAGTGTTGCATTATTGACCCCGGCTGTTATTTCCCGGAGGAAAGGGACGGATTAAAAACGTTCCTTGAAAAGACAGGTCTGAAGCCCGTCCTGCTGCTTAATACACATTGCCATATAGACCATGTTTTCGGCAATAAGTTTATACACGATACGTGGGGATTGACTTTGCATATTCATGAATTGGAACAACCAGTGTTGGAACAAGCTCCGGCATACGGGGTGGAGTGGGATATGCCATTTGAGAATTATGAAGGCCCGCTGATCTTTTTGAAAGAAGGAGGGAAAATCAAATTGGGGAATGATGAATTGGAGATACGATTTGTGCCGGGTCACTCGCCGGGAAGTGTTTGTTTCTATTATGAGGCCGGAGGTTTTGTGATCGGCGGTGATGTATTATTTAATGGCAGCATTGGCAGAACTGATCTGCCGGGCGGAGATTATGACACCTTAATTAATATTATTCAAACGCAGTTGTTCACTTTGCCGGATGACACCAAAGTATATCCCGGACATGGGCCGATGACAACAATTGGTTTTGAGAAAATGAATAACCCGTTTGTGAAGATGTATTAAACAACTTTTGGTCTGAAAAATCTCCCTATCACCGGCAATTTCTGAAACTCTCTTTTCTCGATATTTAATATCAGTATCAGAAATGATAAGGTGAGAACTGCTGCGGCTCCACGATTGACCCAGCGGTTGAAATCTAATTGTATAAATAGTTTGTGAACAAAATATAGCAAGACTACAATTACGACGTAGGCTACCAGTTTTTTCCATGCATAGGGCACACGATATTCTTTTTGTCCCCAGATAAAAGAGATCACCATCATGCTGCCATAACAAACAAACGTGGCCCAGGCGCAGGCCATGTAACCAAACCTGGGAATAAATAGGTAGTTTATAATAATAGTGAGCAATGCTCCGATGATTGTTATCCAGGCACCGGCCATGGTTTTATTCGTGAGTTTGTACCAAATGGAAAGAT
>DASZPW010000198.1:0-2954 GCA_035550155.1 Chitinophagaceae bacterium
ATGTATTTTACAAGATCACTACCATCATTGCCTGTGCTTCGATTGTCGTGACTGCCGTATATATTTTACGGGCGGTTGGAAAAGCGATCATGGGCCCACTTGCCTCAAAAGAATACAGTCTATTACCTGATGCAGGCTGGAATGAAAAATTAGCAGCGGGATTATTGATAATAGGTATCGTTGCGATCGGAGTAGCGCCTTTTTGGCTGAACCAATTGGTCGGGCCCGGAGCAGAAGCCATCATGAAAAATATCAGCAACGTGGTGATCATAAAATGAACAATGATTTATGTGGAATAATTATTTACAATTGATGAAAGCGGAACTGATGGTGATCATCATCCTGTTCATTCTTTTATTTCTCAAGTTGGGAAAAAAAGAACGGAACAGCGGTTCCTTACTGCATTTCATCAATGTTTTATTATTCATTAACCTGGTTTCAGGATTCATTTATAATGGAGAAGGAACATTGTTTGGTGATATGTTCCGGACCAATAGTTTACTGGCACTGGAAAAAAATATTCTCAGCCTGGGTACATTGATCATTTCCATGCAATCGTTTCAATGGCTGAAGAATCATAAGCATATCCTGGAATTTTATATGCTGCTGCTGTCAACACTACTGGGAATGTTCTTTCTGCTTTCGAGTAATAACCTGTTGATGTTTTATCTCGGCTTAGAGCTTTCTACAATTCCATTAGCAGCGTTGGCGAACTTCGACCTGGAAAAAAGGGTATCTTCTGAAGCTGCTATGAAATTTATTTTATCCTCTGCATTTTCATCCGGTTTGTTATTGTTTGGCATTTCCATGTTATACGGCAGCACCGGCACATTGAATTATCATGAATTGTCGCAGCAGCTTACCGGAACCCCGTTGCAAATATTATCTTTTGTGATGTTTGCTGCCGGGTTTGGTTTTAAAATTTCTGCAGTTCCTTTTCATCTATGGACAGCAGATGTATATGAAGGTTCGCCGGTAGCAGTCACATCTTATCTCTCAGTGATCTCCAAAGGAGCAATACTTTTTGTATTCGTTTCGGTATTATACCAGGTATTTCAAAATATTGCAACTGCCTGGTACAATATGCTTTTCATACTCTCTGTACTCACAATGATTATCGGAAATTTATTTGCATTGCGCCAGCAGAATATGAAACGCTTCCTTGCTTTTTCTTCTATTGCACAAGTTGGTTTTATACTGATCGGCATCACCGGGCAATCAGCAGCGGGTAGTGCATCAGTGGTTTATTTTGTGATGATATATGTGTTTTCAAATCTTGGCGCTTTCGGTGTAGTGTCATTGGTAAGTGCAACTACAGGAAAAGAAACGGTGAATGATTATAAAGGTTTTTATAAAAATAACCGGGTGCTGAGTTGGATATTAGCCATCTCGTTATTCTCGCTGGCAGGCGTTCCGCCTACTGCCGGGTTTTTTGGAAAATTCTTTTTGCTATTAGCTGGCGCCGGCAAGGGGAATTATTGGCTCATCGGAATTGCTGCATTGAACATGGTAATCTCACTTTATTATTATTTGCGTATCATCAGGGCCCTATTTATGGATAGTAATGATCAGCCGATAGACAAAGTGAAAACATCATTATCTCCGGCTATTGCATTCATCATCTGCATCGGCGGCATTATTGTGACAGGCATTGTCAGCGGAGCATATGATTATATTTATTCATTAGTAAAGTAAAAAGTTAAAATCCGATAGCTATCGGATCAAAATTTAAAAAGTGGTTTATGGCTTTTCGCTTTAAAATTTTTAATTAAAATGGCAATTAATAAAAATCATGAATTTGAAGAACTGAATGGAGTGAAATGCGCCATCGTGGAAAAAAATGTTGCAACAGAAAGAGTAGAATTCCTGAAACAACTTTTAGAATTCAACAGGTACACCGTTATTGTTGTTCCATCTCCGGCGCCAAAAGCAGCAGCGCCTGTTGCGCCCAAAGAAGGAGAAACAACTCCTCCCCCTTCAGCACCTGCACCAACTACATTCACTGTCGGAGTAACTGATGTCACTTTTAATGCCACTAATGCTGTATTCGGAAGAATGCTGCATACAAAGAATGGCCATGTGGTCACTTTAGCTTATTGGGAACAAAAAGATCCCGTGAGCCATGATGAGATCCCATATTTTGAAGAAGTGTAATTATTTTACCGATCAGGCAGCAGTCAAACTGAATCCGAATATGCTGCCCTGGCCCACTTTACTTTCAGCCCATATTTTTCCGCCCTGTGCTTCAATAAATTCTTTGGAGATCGCCAATCCCAAACCAGTGCCAGTGATTTTTGATCCTGGCACTTTGAAGAAGCGTTCAAATATTCTTGCAAGATATTCCTCTGCAATTCCAGGTCCATGATCCGTTACGGAAAACTGTACATTGCTCCCTGCCATTTCCACTTTCACAATAATAACATTGTCTTCCGAAGAAAATTTTATCGCATTGGTCAAAAAATTATTCAGCACCCACCCCGTTTTTTCAGCATCCGCATTTATTTGCGGCAATGAAGTATTGAATTGTTTCTCTACCCGGATATTCTTTTCTTTTGCAGCATTACCAACAGCGAGGATCGCAGTTTCTGCAATTTCCAATGGCTCCAATTTTTTAATCTCCAATTGAATTTTTCCTGCCTCCACTTGTGACATATTGAGCAACTCACTCAATATGCGTAACATTCTTTGATTATCTTCTTTCAACTGGTCGATGAGTTCTTTCTGTTCATCTGAAAGTTTCCCGGTCCGCTCATCTTCCAGGAGTTTCAGGCTGAAATCAGAAGATGCCAGCGGGGTTTTTAATTCATGAGAAACCGTGGCAATAAAATTCGTTTTGGCTACATCCAGCTCTTTGAACGAAGTAACATTCTTGACAACGATCACCGAATTTTTAGAATCATCCTGCGGTATTTCAACCATTTCTTTCGTAAAATAATTCTCTTTACCGTCCAATA
>DASZPW010000199.1:0-14784 GCA_035550155.1 Chitinophagaceae bacterium
TTCGTTAATGCAAATGGGACTGAGAAAAATATATCCCACTCCACCACAATAACAAGCACGAATATCATCTCAGCAAATGTTACATCTTTCACTGATCATGATTCTTTAGCCGATCTTATAGATCTCCGGTATAAGTTAGCGCTGGATCGTTTAAAATTCCAGGCTGCTTCACTGAAAGAATATGCTAAAGCACATCATTTCAATACTGAATATTGTTTTTTGGTTGATATGTCGCTCCCTTCGGGGAAAAAACGTTTTTTTGTTTACAACATAAAAAAGGATTTGCTGGAGTATTCCTCGATGGTAGCACATGGTTACGGTTCTGAACCTCGTTTTGCGAATGAGCCTTTACAGTTTTCAAATATTCCCAATAGCGCTATGACCTCGTTGGGAAAATATAAGATCGGCTATTCTTATCATGGCGCATTCGGACTGGCTTATAAATTATACGGGTTGGACAGCAGCAACAGCAATGCTTTTCAGCGAGCCATCGTTTTGCATTCATATTCTTATGTTCCCGAATCAGAAACTTATCCCAATTTGATTTGTGAAAGCGCCGGTTGTCCCATGGTAAATTCGTCTTTCCTGGCAACACTGGGTAAATATATCAAGGCTTCCCCAAAGCCAATTTTATTATGGATCTATAATTAAATCAGTATCCTGGAAAAAAGCAATCCCCGTACTGAAACTTCCGAAAAATCAGTACTCAATTCTTTTCCTTTCAATATGGATAACAGGAGAACTTTTAATTGTATACTATTTTCAGAAAACTCATTTTTGCAGATCTGAAATTGTAATGATGCAATCAGCAGATAAATTGAACCGTATTGACAAATATTTGTTACATCTATTGTCGGCATTAATACATTTATTTTAAAAACTAAATCATGAAAATTGGATTTATCGGGTTAGGAAATCTCGGCACTCCCATTGCAGAAAATCTTTTGGCGGAGCACAAACAATTATATGTTTTCAACCGTAACGCATCAAAAGCTGAACCTTTCGGGAAAAAGGGGGCTGTAGTTTGCAAATCGGTAAAAGAATTATCATCTGAATGTGATATTGTCTTTAGCATTGTATCAAATGATGCTGCATTGAAAGAGATCACAACAGGGGCGGATGGTATTGCTGCTAATCTGAAAGAAGGAGGTATTCATGTTTCTATCAGCACCATTCTTCCGGCCACAGCAAAAGAATTATCAGCTTTACATGAACAACATCACAATCATTATCTCGCTTGTCCTGTTATGGGCCGACCCGAAGCAGCCAAAGCAAAGAAGCTGAACTTTTTGATCTCGGGAGAAAAACGGATCATTGAAATTGTAAAACCATTCCTGTATCATGCAGGAGCAACAGGTATTTGGGAATTTGGCGATGATGTTAGCGCAGCTAATACCGCCAAACTGTGCAGCAATTTCCTGATCATTTCAGCCATTGAAGCGATGGCGGAAGGAATACAACTGGCAAAGAAAAGCGGCGTAGATGCACATGCCTGGATGAATATGATGACACACACACTTTTGAATGCTCCGGTCTATATCAATTACGGAAGTATCATTTTACAGGAGAAATACCTTCCCGCAGGTTTCTCATTGCGATTGGGATTGAAAGATGTGAACCTGGTACATGAGCAGGCAAAAACAGTACATGCCAACATGCCTTTCGGCATTACGCTACTCGAACAGCTTACTCAATCTGTAAATAAAGGATTGGAAGAACATGACTGGACCGCTATTGCAGAAGTATTGAAATAGCATTCAAAGCCGTGAAATTATTCAGCAACAATTCAGCATCCAATTAGTTCTGCAGGATCATTATCTATTTTCTTTTTTCAAAAAATTTTAACCAATGTTATCGGTTCGTTAGAATTGAATAACGCATTATTCTTTTGCATTTTTTTTGAGTCACACAGGTGAAACAAAAATTTAAACGCTATGAAAAGATTAATATTGATCCTAATGGTAATGGCGGTATCATTTGGCGCTACAGCGCAGCATGTAATAGCAGGACATGGCGGATACCGCAGGTCTCATGTAGTGGTTTCAGTGGTCAGGCCTGTTTATTATCCCCCTTATATGTATGGATATTATGATCCATTTTATAATCCGTTTTATCCCGGTTATGCATATCATCACAACCGTGAGACAAGACTGGAACTTAAAATTGACGATATCCGCAATGATTACAGGGATAAGATCTGGTCTGCAAGGCATGACAAAAGCCTTAGCAAAGCAAAAAGAAAAGAGATCATTCACCAGCTGAAACACGATAGAAACCAGGCAATCAACCAGGCTAAAAGGGATTACTACAAGTCCCGTTGATACAATGCATGCACTATTCAAAAGCCCTGCACTCATCGTACAGGGCTTTTATATTATAGGTAAAAAATAAAATTGCGGATGCCATTTTCATAGACTGTTTCAATGTCCCTTTTAATTTTTCTATCTTTAGCAGGTACAAACAGCCAGTATGTACCACGTAACCAAAAAGAAAGTTCACAGCCTGCTGCATCCAGAAATCGTTGGCGATACCCATTGGGACAGGATCATCAATATTTTCATTATTATACTGATTGTATTGAATGTAACAGCGGTAATGCTGGAAACAGTTCCAACCATTGAGCAGAATAAACCTTTAAGTAAATTTTTTCACGACTTTGACCTCATCTCTGTAGTTATTTTTACCATAGAATATATTTTACGGGTATGGAGCAGCAATCATGATCCCCGTTATAAACACAGTATATATGGCAGGCTACGGTATATGGTTTCACCTGCAGCATTAATTGATCTTATTGCCATTCTGCCTTTCTATATCATAGCTGCACTGCCGCTCTATGCTTCTACAACTGTGGGATACGATTTCAGGTTAATTCGAATTCTTCGGTTGTTACGTTTTTTCCGTTTATTCAGGCTTACTGCTTATACAAGGGCTACTAAACTCGTAATGAATGTATTTAAATCCCGTTTTCATGAACTGACACTTGCTTTCATACTTACTTCCTTTCTTATAATCATTGCATCCTGCATGGTATACTTTGCAGAAAATCCTGCACAACCGAAAATCTTTACAAGCATTCCTGATACAATCTGGTGGAGTGTTGTTACATTAACTACGGTTGGATACGGCGATATGGTCCCAATAACAGTGTTAGGAAAAGTTTTTACCGTTATCATTTTGCTTTCCGGAGTTGCCCTCTTAGCCTTGCCTGCCGGTATAATAACTTCCGGGTTTATTGAAGAACTCCGCAAAAACAGAAAACCAAGGATCTGTCCTCACTGCGGCAAGCCATTAGATGAACATGAAGAACATTGAGAGAGAATTAGAAATTAAAAATTAGGAATTAATTTTTTTATATAAACCTTGCTTTATGAAAACAAATAACATCATTCTGGAAAAATCCTACAAGTTTGGACTTAGGATTGTAAAGTTATATTTGTTCTTACAAGCAAAAAGAAAAGAATATCATTTATCTGTTCAGGTTCTACGTGCAGGAACTTCAATAGGCGCTAATACAGAAGAAGTCATAGGTGCCTCATCAAGAAAAGATTTCAAATCAAAGATGGATATCGCATACAAGGAGGCAAGAGAAACACATTATTGGTTGCGCCTGTTGAGAGATAGTGGGATTCTAGATGTTAGAATCGCAAATTCTCTGATAGCTGATGTTGAAGAGATTCTAAAAATCCTCGGATCTATCATAAAATCGATCAAGGGGGACAATTCCTAATTCGTAATTGTCAATTCCCAATTAAAAAGCCGACAGAATTTGAAACTTCCGCCGGCTTTTTGGCTATTCACGAATAAATTTCTTATTTCATCAACCCATACTTGTGCATATACCTGTCATACAATTGTGTTTGTTTGTTTTCCAAACTCACTTTTCTTCCCTGTATGAAAGCATCGGTGATAATGCTCGTACGCATATCTAAAATATCGCCTTCGCTGATCACAATATTGGCGTCCTTTCCAACTTCGATACTACCGGTATGATCATCAATACCCAGCACTTTTGCTGCATCCAATGTGATCGCCTGCAGTGCTTCTTCTTTACTTAATCCATACGCTGCGGCTTGTCCAGCATCAAAAGGCAGGTTGCGATAGCGGCTTTCTTCATGATCATCATTCAGGCAAAATAAAACTCCGGCCTTCTTCAACATATACGGAGTTTTGAACGGCTGATCCACATCATCGTCTTCCATGGTCGGCAAACTGAATTCACGATTTAGGATCACCGAAATTTTATTTTGCTTCAACAGATCGGCGATCTGCCAGCTTTCACTTCCGCCAACGATCACTACATCGAAACCAAACTCTTTGGCAAAATCAATAGCCACCAGCATTTGTTTTACTTCGTTGCAGTGTACATAGAATTTTTGTTTTTTATCAAACAAACCTTTCACTGATTCGAATTTCAGATTGGTTTCGCTATGTGATGACTCACCAAAATAGGCCTTGGCTTCCCGGAAAAATTTCTTCACATCATCAATTTTATCTAGGGCTTCTTTCACCGGGTCTGTAGCAGCACCGCCCTGTTGAAACCTGCCTGGGAATCCGCCACCGAATCTTCCCCGGCCGCCACGAGCCAGCAAACTGGGCATATTGAAATGAATGCCTACGTCCATTTTATATGCGGCATCTTCCCAGTTCCATGCGTCTAATTGCACAATGGTGGAAGATCCGGGAAGCAATCCGCCCAAAGGAGCAACGTTGGCTAATAAAATTCCATTTGCCCTGAGGACTCCGATGATCTTCGAGTCAGAATTATACGCCACAATAGAACGTATATTGGTATTCCAATCTCCAAGTTCTGCGAAATCATTACTGCCTCTTACTGCATTACCGGCGATCTCCCGAAGACCAAGATCAGTATTTGGTAAAATAAGGCCGGGATAAACCTGTTTGCCTTTGGCATCCACTACAGTACCTGATGTACTAATGCCGGTGCCCACTTTGGTTATCTTTCCATCTTTTATTTCGATAGTGCCATTATCTATCACCTGTCCATTACCCACATGAATGGTGGCATTGGTGATATACATTGTTCCTTTCTGTGCCGGGGCAGGATACACATCATCCTGCGCTTTCACCCATAGAGTGAAAAACAGAAAAGAAATTATGCTGAGAAATATCTTTTTCATTGTATGCTGATTTATTGATTTTGAGTATTGATGTCATCGTAGCTGTCTGTTTCCAAAATTCCTTTCTGATGATCTACATCATCTTCGCAATGCAGGATAACCTGCAGGCTTGGCCTTGCAGCTGTCATGCCACCGGGATTAGTTCTTCCTTCAGCGATCATCTTTTGGATCAATCGGTTTCTTTCTGCAGCGATCTCTTTGCGCAATTGCAGATCATGCTGCCTGTCGAAATAAATGGTTCCATCTACGATCGTATAAAGCGCCACGGCGTAAATGCTCAATGGATTATCACTCCATAATACGAGGTCAGCATCTTTTCCAACTTTGATGCTCCCCACTTTATTATCTACATGCAATGCTTTAGCCGGATTAATGGTTACCATTTTAAATGCATCTTCTTCACTCATGCCACCATATTTCACACTCTTGGCTGCTTCCTGGTTCAGGCGGCGGGCCATTTCTGCATCATCAGAATTGATACAAACATTCAAACCCATTTTTTGCATGATGGTAGCATTGTAGGCAATGGCATCCTGTACCTCTAATTTGTATGCATACCAATCGCTGAACGTAGAAGCGTTGGAACCATGCGCTTTCATTTTGTCAGCGACCTTGTATCCTTCGAGGATATGAGTGAATGTGTTCACTTTGAAACCAAATTTATCAGCCACCCGCATCAACTCTGTGATCTCGCTTTGTATATAAGAGTGACAGGTGATGAAACGTTTTTTATTCATGATCTCCACCAATGCATCCAATTGAAGATTTCTTCTCGTAGTTGCAGGCAATGCCTTCAACTGATTTTCGTAATCCCTTGCTCTTGTGAATGCATCCATCTGCACTTCTTCCACACCCATCCTTGTATCAGGATAGCGGGTGTTGCCTTGCGCAGAAGCGGTACGTTTTACGTTTTCACCCAATGCAAATTTTATGAAAGGATCAGCGCCTTTGAATTTCAGATCTTCGTCATTTACGCCCCAGCGTAATTTGATCAGTTGTGTTTGTCCACCGATAGTATTAGCGGAACCGTGCAATATATGTGCTGTTGTTACACCACCGCTCAGCTCCCTGTAAATGGAAATATCTTCCGGATTCAGGTTGTCAGCAATGCGAACTTCAGAAGTAACCGATGAAGCACCTTCATTGATAGAGAATGCTGCAATATGCGAATGCTCATCGATGATGCCGGGGGTCAGGTTCTTGCCGGTGCCATCTATTACACGGGCAGAAGCATCTGAAAGATTTTTTCCGATCTGTGCGATCTTGCCGTTTTTCACCAATACATCCGCATTCTTCAATATTCCTTCCTTTTCATTGGTCCAAACTGTTGCGTTCTTAATTAAAATCGTCTCCGGTTTTGGTAATGTATCCCATCCATAAGCTCCGAATGGATAGTCGACTTTTCCTAACCGCAAGGGAAATCTTCTACGGGAAGTAGTATCTGCTTCGGGAGAAGCTTTTACAAAAGTTGCAGTCCATAAAATAGCGTTGCCAACAGAGTCTTCGCCATTACCCTGCCATACATCGCCATTATTCACGCCACTCAATCTTATCCCGGCGCCGCCACGGCCACCGCCTCCTCGCCCGCCAAATCCGCCACCGCCATTACCACCGGGCCTGCGAGCCGGAGTAGTTGAAAAACTTAATTTGATCAATTTACCGTCATAGCTAAACTTTCCGGTCAATGTATCATTACCAGAAAGAACATTAGCAGAGCTGGCGCTTTTTACATCCAGTGTGTAATTTTTGGAGCCGTAAGGAGCGTTGATCACTAAATTGTATTGTCCTTTCACATCGTTCCACAAATCTTCTTTCACTTCATATTTTTCGCCCTGCACCCAGTTCTCAATGATAGAAGTTTTTTCATTGAAGAGTGGTCCGTTTGTGATCAGGAAATTTGCCAGTTTACCCTGGTCAATACTTCCCACTTTATCATAAACACCTAACCAGGTAGCCGGCGTTTTAGTTAATGCGTCAAAAGCTTTCGATTCACTTAATCCATATTCGATCGCTTTGCGCAGGTTGGTCCAGAATTGTTTTACATCACGAAGGTCTGCGCTGGTCAGGCAAAACGGAATATTCGCTTTTTCAATTACACCCGGATTGGAGGGTGCCAGTTCCCAATGTTTCATATCACCCAATGAAACAAATCTTGCAACATTTGGATCTTCCACATCCTGTGCCTGCGGAAAATTTAATGACAAGATCAAAGGTGCTTTGGTTGCCACAATATCATTAATACGCTGGTAATCGTCGCCGCCGGTCTTAATAATATATTGTACCCCGAATTCATCGCCGATACGATCGGCACGGATGACACTCCATTTATCGTTTGCTTCAAATATCTGGGGCAGGCTTTGATTCTCATTCCATGCCTGCAAACTCAGATTTATTCCTTCTTTCACCGGATTGGTTTTGTACCATTGTCCATCAAGGTATGACTGGCGCAGCAATGCTACACTTCCCATCATGGAACTTGGGTAGCTTTGTGTAGAAGTGCCTTTGCTGAATGAATAGTTGGCTGAAGCTTTTTGTTTTACAATAACGAGATTCTCATTCAGATCAGCGAGTGTAACAAAAGCGCCGGTGCCTCTTGCTATTCCATCTTTATCATGAGTAAGAACAGAGCCAAAGCCAGCATCACGCAGTGTTTTCGCTTTGGCGGGATCAGCTTCAAATTCTTCAGATGCATTGAACTGGCTACGAATAGCCTGGTTCCATCCATAAGCTCCTTTTGTGTTAGAAGTCATCTGTTGTTGAAAAAATCCTCCGGCTCCTCTTGCGTTCCTTGCTCCTGTTTCAGGTGCGGGCATTCCATAATCGGAATAAATGTCGATCATGGAAGGGTAAATGTATTTACCGGCGCAATTCACCACTACGGCATCGGATGGAACTGTAACTGAAGTTCCCACCGCTGTTATTTTTCCTTCACGAATTACCAGTGTGGCATTACTTAATGTAGTTTGTCCGTCTTTTACAATAGTGGCATTGGTAAAGGCATAACAGCCAGACCTTGGATCTGCCACTCCGTTTACTGGAAATGTTTGCTGTGCCATCACTGCTGTCGCAATACATAACATGGACAGCATGAGTCCCGGCCGCAGCAGGAGTTTCATTTTTCTCATTGCAATATTAGTTTTAGATGTGATGATACATGAATAAATCACTCATAAAAATGAGAGAGCCGAATATAAAGCAAATGTGCAATACAATGAACAGAAAATGATGAATGATTATAAACATGAAATAAAATCATGATACACGATCGTTTTATCCTAAATCAATTGCTATCAGCAAATGGCGGGAAGTTTGCTAATTTTGGTGAAAATGAAGACTGGTATGCAAAAAACCGGATCATATTCTTCGATTCCTGATTTTACATTGTCACCCCGGATCGACCAGGTAGGTGCTGAAGAGCGAGCCAGCCGTTTTACAAAAAGAAGTATTAAAAAAGAATCCAAAGTGAATGGATTGAAGCTGGTGCTGAACATGATCGACCTCACCACACTGGAAGGAAAAGACACTGATGGAAAAGTAAAACAGCTTTGTTATAAAGCCATGCATCCACATGATGCACTGCCCGGTTTGCCAACAGTAGCCGCAATTTGCGTTTACCCGACAATGGTTAAAGTAGCAAAGAAGGCATTGGAAGGTTCGGGGATAAAAGTGGCATCTGTTGCCACTGCATTTCCCAGCGGGCAGGCGCCAAGAGATGTGAAAATAAGAGACACTAAATATGCTGTAGCCAATGGCGCTGATGAAGTGGACATGGTGATCAGCCGTGGAAAATTTCATGCAGGAGAATATAATTATGTGTTTGATGAAATTGCTGCCATCAAAGAAGCCTGTGGTGAAGCAAGATTAAAAGTTATTTTGGAAACCGGTGAACTCGGAACATTTGATAAAGTTCGCAGAGCAAGTGATATAGCGATGTATGCCGGTGCAGATTTTATAAAAACATCTACGGGAAAAATTCAACCTGCTGCCACCATGCCGGTAACATTAGTGATGCTGGAAGCGATCCGTGATTTTTATTACAAAACGGGGAGAATGGTGGGCATGAAACCTGCAGGCGGAATTTCAAAAGCAAAATTGGCTTTACATTATTTAGTGATGTTAAAAGAAGTGCTGGGAGAAGAATGGATGAACAATCATTGGTTCCGGTTCGGAGCAAGTAGTTTAGCAAATGATGTATTAATGCAACTGGTAAAAGAAAAAACAGGAATTTACCAGGCAGCAAATTATTTCAGTGTGGATTAAAGCCTCCCCCCATCCCGATAGCTATCGGGACCTCCGAAGGAGGGGCTTTAGGATCCGATTAATTGAAATTGCTTTATTGATATTGAATAAAGATTTTTGAAAACAAAAGTGAAAGTACAAATAAGTGAGGGCTGTGCTAAGATGGCCTCCTCTTTCGGAGGAGGTCGGGAGGAGGCCGAGTAGAATTACAGAACGATGAAGAGTGCGACGCAACAGAAGCTGAATAAAGTTGTTGTCGCTGGTACCATAAAAAATAAATTATGCCAAGAACAAAAAGGCCTGTCCGCCGTGGCGGGAAAGTAGCAGTAAAATCAAATACGATAAAATTAAATTTTGATACAAGTTGGTCGTATGCGCCTGCTCCGGAAAGTAAAAACGCTGCTACTATTAAGCCGCAATACGATCTTTTTATCAATGGCGAATGGGTAAAACCTTCGGGTAATAAATATTTTGCTACGATCAACCCGGCGAATGAAGAAAAATTATCCGAAGTGGCAGAAGCTAATGCTGCTGATGTGGATCGTGCCGCAAAAGCAGCGAGGAATGCTTATGAAAAAGTGTGGAAGAAAATGCCGGCGAAAGAAAGAGCGAAATATATTTTCCGCATTGCAAGAATGATACAGGAAAGAGCAAGGGAACTGGCGATCATTGAATCATTGGATGGTGGCAAACCGATTCGTGAAAGCCGTGACTTTGATGTGCCAACCGCTGCGAATCATTTTTTTTATTACGCAGGTTGGGCTGATAAATTAGAATATGCTTTTCCAAACAGGAATGCAAATGCATTAGGAGTAGCAGGACAGATCATTCCCTGGAATTTTCCATTGCTGATGGCTGCATGGAAAATTGCTCCGGCTTTAGCAACAGGAAACACTGTCGTTTTAAAACCCGCAGAAACAACTCCACTCACTGCATTGAAGTTAGCAGAAATAATTCAGGAGTCGGGCTTGCCTGATGGCGTTGTAAATATTATCACCGGCGCAGGAGCAACGGGTGCTGCTATTGTCAATCATCCTGACATTAATAAAATTGCGTTCACGGGTTCTACAGAAGTTGGAAAAATCATTCAACGGGCAGTAGCAGGAACAAATAAAAAAATAACGCTGGAATTAGGAGGTAAAGCTGCGAATATCATTTTTGAAGATGCGCCAATTGACCAGGCAGTGGAAGGTGTGATCAATGGTATTTATTTTAACCAGGGACATGTGTGCTGTGCCGGTTCAAGGTTGTACGTACAGGAATCGGTAGCGAAGCAAGTGATACGAAAATTAAAAGACAGACTTGAATCATTGATCGTCGGTGATCCGATGGATAAGAACACGGACATCGGCGCCATCAATTCCAAACAACAATTGGAAACAATCCATAAATATTTAAAGATCGGTAAAGAAGAAGGCGCTGAAATGTATGAAAGCAGTTGTTCATTGCCCGGAAAAGGGTTTTGGTGCCGGCCGACTTTATTTACAAATGTGGCACAAAGTGCCAGAATAGCACAGGAAGAAATTTTTGGACCGGTGTTGGCTATTCTTACATTCCGCACTGATGATGAAGTGATCGAAAAAGCAAACAACACGCCATATGGATTAAGTGCCGGTGTATGGACGGATAAAGGTTCGAAGATCTTTAATATGACAAAAAGAATGAGAGCCGGCGTTATTTGGGCAAATACTTTTAATAAGTTCGATCCCTCCTCTCCTTTCGGTGGTTATAAAGAAAGCGGTTTTGGAAGAGAAGGAGGATTGCATGGATTATTGGCGTACGTGAATCTTACAAACTAAAAATTCAAAAGTCAAAATTAAAAACAGGCACCAATTCACTTTTTACTTTTGACTTTTACCTTTTGAATTTTAAATTATGGAAAAAGAATCAATCAAAAAATCATCACTTGCAATCAGTGAAAATGGTTTAGAGAAAAAATCATCTTCAAAACGGCTGGAGGTCTTGAAAACCTATAAGATTTATATCGGCGGGCAATTCCCAAGAACGGAATCAGGAAGATATTATGTGGCAAAGAATGCAGAAGGAAAACAGCTTGCCAATATTTGTTTAAGCTCAAGAAAAGATTTTCGTGATGCTGTCGTTGCAGCGAGAGGAACATTCAGTGGTTGGAGCGGAAGAGCAGCTTTCAATCGTGGACAAATATTATATCGCATGGCTGAAATGCTGGAAGGAAGAAAAGCGCAGTTCATCGATGAATTAATGCAGCAAGACTCAACTAAAGGAAAAGCAGAAAAAGAAGTGAATCTGGCAATTGACCGGTTAATTTATTACGCAGGCTGGTGCGATAAATACCAGCAAGTATTCAGTGCAGTAAATCCTGTTGCCACATCGCATTTTAATTTTTCTGTTCCTGAACCAACAGGTGTTGTTTCTGTTATTGCTCCGCAAAATGATTCGTTGCTGGGATTGGTTTCTGTGATCGCACCTGTTATTGCTGGGGGAAACACCTGCGTTGTGTTAGCATCAGAATCAAAACCACTTTGTGCCGTTACATTTGCCGAAGTGATCAATTCGTCCGATATGCCGGGCGGCGTTGTCAATATTTTAACAGGAAAAGTTTCAGAACTGGCTTCCTGGTTTGTAGATCACATGGATGTGAATGCAACCATTTACTGCGAAAAAGATTCTACTGTTCAGAAAATGATGCAGGAAAAATCAGCATTAAATGTAAAACGCATCGTTTTCTATGATAAAGTGAATTGGTATAACGAAGAAGGGCAATCACCATATTTTATCATGGATACACAGGAAATAAAAACCACATGGCATCCTATCGAGAATATTGCAGGATCGGGAGCGGGATATTAAAATTAAAAAAGCCTTCTATGAAATTATTTTTCATCATAGCATTCTCACTTTTTACAGTTCCGTTGTTGTCGCAGGATTCTTCACTGCTCAAACTGCCTGACAGCAGTTCCGTGATCGTACATAAAGATCCAAGATTGGATCTTTTGGTAAAAAAACAGTCGGAGATCAATGAAGCGATCTATCGTGAAACCCGCCGCACTGCCAAAGGTTTCCGCATTATGGTGATCAATACAAGCAAAAGAAATGAAGCGATCGATGCTAAGGCAAAAATGTACATGTACTTTCCTGAACTGAAAGCATATTTAATTTATCAATCTCCTTATTTCCGTCTAAAAGTTGGTAATTTCAGAGACCGTGATGATGCAGAAGAATACCAGAAAAAGATCAACAAATATTTTCCCAACGGCGTGTTCGTGGTCAATGATATTATCGAAGTAAAACCCGGTGATGGTCCCGATGATCCTGCTCCGGATCTATAATTACTTGCAGGCAGATTTTCAATTTGTATTTTTGCCGGATGATTGAAACGATCAAAGCACTTGCAAAAAAATTTGCCCCGGAATTTATCAATATCCGCCACTATCTTCATGCACATCCTGAATTAAGCTACCAGGAATTTGAAACTTCCAAATTCGTGCAGGACAAATTGAGAGAATTCGGAATTCCGTTTGAAATAAAAGCAACAACCGGAGTCGTTGGATTGATCAAAGGAAAAAATCCGGATAAAAGAATTATTGCACTTCGTGCCGATATGGATGCATTGCCGATCAAAGAAGCGAATGATGTTCCTTATAGATCTACAAAAGATGGAGTAATGCATGCCTGCGGGCATGATGTGCATACGGCTTGTTTACTGGGAGCAGCTAAGATTCTGAATTCTTTAAAAAATGAATGGGAAGGAACGATCAAACTGATCTTTCAACCCGGTGAAGAAAAAAATCCCGGCGGCGCCAGCTTGATGATCAAAGATCGTGTATTAGAAAATCCGAAACCGCAAGCTATTTTCGGATTGCATGTAAATCCGCAATTGGAAACCGGTAAATTAAGTTTTCGCCCGGGCAAATCAATGGCCAGCGCTGACGAATTATATTTTACAATCAAAGGAAAAGGCGGACACGCCGCCACTGCTCATTTAACTACCGATACCATATTAATAGCTGCACAACTGATCGTTGCACTTCAGCAAGTGATCAGCCGGAATAAACCTCCGTTGGTTCCATCCGTTCTTTCGATCACTTCCATACAAGGCGGTTATACAACCAATGTGATCCCTAATGAAGTGAAACTGATGGGAACATTCAGATCCCTGGATGAAGAATGGAGATGGAAGGCTCATGAATTGATAAAAAAAATGGCGGTTGAGCTCGTGCATTCAATGGGTGGAGAGATTGATGTACACATTGATGTTGGTTATCCATCCGTTCAAAATGATGAAAAACTATATGAGATCGCAAAAAAGAAAGCCGGGGAATTCATGGGAGCTGAAAATGTCGAAGAAACTGAAATTCGGTTAGGCGCTGAAGACTTTGGATATTATTCTCAACTTATTCCCGGATGTTTTTATCGCCTTGGAACCGGGAATAAAGAAAAAGGTATTACCTCCAGTGTTCACACTCCTACTTTCAATATTGATGAAAATGCTATCGAGATCGGTATGGGAATGATGGCGTGGTTGGGGAGTAGTGTAAATTTTCCAGCCTGATCATCGTCAATAGACATAGGATTTTTATTTTGTACATTGCATCCCCTTTAGATTAAAAGATCGGTTAGGTGTTATTGAAAAGAACGGTGAAGATGGATGAACCAAAAAATCATTTATGCAAAACGAACTCCGTAAACAGCAGGCTCTTGAGTACCATGCCAAAGGAAGACCCGGAAAAATTGAAGTTGTTCCCACCAAAGAAGCTAAAACACAAAGAGACCTTTCATTAGCGTATTCGCCGGGTGTTGCTATACCTTGCTTGGAAATTGCAGCGAATGTTGAGAATGTCTATAAATATACCGCCAAAGGAAACCTGGTAGCTGTGATCAGTAATGGAACAGCCGTGCTTGGCTTGGGTGATATTGGTCCCGAAGCCGGCAAACCGGTAATGGAAGGAAAAGGTGTCCTGTTCAAAATTTTTGCTGACATCGATGTGTTCGACATTGAGATCAATGAAAAAGATCCGGAAAAATTTGTACAGATCGTCAGATCGCTGGAACCTACTTTCGGCGGCATCAATCTCGAAGATATCAAAGCGCCGGAATGTTTTTATATAGAAAAGAAGCTGAAACAGGAATTGAAAATTCCTATCATGCATGATGATCAGCACGGCACTGCTATCATCAGCGCTGCGGCATTGTTGAATGCATTGGAAATTCAAAAGAAAAAGATTGAAAAAGTAAAATTTGTGGTCAGCGGAGCCGGTGCTGCAGCCATAGCCTGCTGTCAATTATATGAAGCGTTAGGTGCAAAGCATGAAAACTTTATGATGTTTGACAGGAAAGGTTTATTGCATAAAGGAAGGACTGATATTGATGAACTAAAGAAATTGTATGCAGGTGCAGAACGTAACATGACATTAGCTGAAGCGAT
>DASZPW010000200.1:0-4089 GCA_035550155.1 Chitinophagaceae bacterium
CCGCCGACAAAGAAGATTAGTATAAGATATGAAGCAATGTACCCGATCTTCAAACCTTTCTTATAAGATTCCGGCTCGAAAATAAATTTGAAATCATGTTTGCCGGCAGGTATTGACAGTCCTCGAAGAATATAATTGACCTTGCAATAATCTGTTTTCTTTCCATCCAGATAAACATTCCATCCAAATGGATAATACACCTCACTAAACACTGCAAACTGGGGTTTATCGCTTTCAGAGGCGTAGATCATCGTGTCATTGTCAAAATGAGTCAGCTTGATCGATGCTGTGGAATCCCATTGAGGTTGCGAAACAAACTTGCTGAAACTTGTTTCTACAATAGCCGTGTCTTTCAGATCTGTTGTACCGATTGCATTCATCTCATCAACTAATCCGTTTACCAATTTTACATTCTTCACCAGCCAGCAAGGTCCATATGCTTCCAGGTTTGGCGCCAGTTGCGGCTGGTTGTTCTGCTGATTGGGAGTGATCATGTATTTTGTATTCAGCATATTCAGCACATTCTGATTGAATGGCCCGGACAAATATTTATCGATGATGTCCTGGTAGATCCGCAGTTTGGCCGGATGATAACCTCCGATAGATTTAAAGAAATAAGATGTCCTTGATTCCGTGTAGGGATTGCCGCTGGCCAGATCAAATACTCTGAAGTCAGGATCTTTGTCCTGCATTATTTGCTGATCAACGGCAGTAGGAGTGAAATTCTGAGTGGTGATCTCATCGGGGGATACAAAATTATCTGTGTTGAGATATTCTTTGTCTACAACTAAAAGATCGATAATACTTATTAATCCTAATGCGATGGAAACTATAAGAGGTTTGATCTTATTTTTCAGATATAAATACAAAATCCCGATCACAAAAGCAGCAAATGCCAATGTGCGGAGTAATTGGCCGCCGAACATTGCCCTGCGGTCCGCTTTCATCCCATCCACGATAATTCGTCCAAACTCATCGCTTCCATTTTTATCAGTATACCCAGCAATGATCTGTTTGTCGATGGCAGAATTGTAGTCCATCATCAAATACATCAATATCAGTAAGCCAAACAATCCGCCGACAGCATACAATATTTTTTTGAAATCGGCTTGTAACAAAGCTTTGCTGTTGTCAGTATATAAAATCTGCTGCAGGCTCAGCACGGCCATAAAAGGCAATGTGAATTCAGCAACAACCAGTGTCATGGATGGCGCTCTGAATTTATTTAGCAACGGAAGATGATTAAATAAAAAAGTATTGAAGCCGGGAAAATATTTGCCCCAGGCCATTAATATTGCAAGGACGGTGACTGCCATCAATGCCCAACGAATTGGTTTTTTAATGATCACAAATCCGATCAAAGCAAGAATGCAAATGATGACACCAACATAAGGTGGGCCGGCAGTAGTTTCAGAAGGATCGGACATTCCTCCCCAATATTTTGGAAGGCTTGAAGCTACCTGCATCGCCTGCGCTTCGGGAATTCCTTTGGCCGTAAGTTTTTCAACAACATGAGAATTTTCATTCAACGATTTCCCACTGCTTCCGCCAAACGCTTCTGGCATCAACAGTACAGCTGCTTCCGGTTTGCTGATGCTCCAGCGCAAGGCATAATCCGCATCAAGTCCTGATGTTTTTGCAGTAGTAACTTTTCCATCTTCAATTGCAATATCTTTTCCGCCTCGCATAGTTGCCTTTACATATTCCGAGTTTGTCATCAGGCTCATGGCAGATCCGGCAATGCCAACAATGGCTGCAATAGCTGTTGTTGTTGCTGCAATGACCAGGTGTTTCCATTCCTTTTTACGTATCCATGTAATGACATAAGCAATGGAAACCGCTGCTACCACCAGGAAAAAATAAAAATTGATCTGCGGGTGATTCACCGCTATTTCCATGTATGTGGCTACGGTGGTCAACGCCAAACCGATCCAGTATTTTTTTTCATAGATCAATAATAAACCTGCCATCAAAGCGGGCATGTAAGCTATCGCATACATTTTTGTTTCATGGCCAACACCGATGATGATCGGGTTATAAGTTGAAAACGCAAATGCCAAACTCCCTAAAATTGCGATGACAGTATTTGCTCCTAATACAAGACAGAGAATGTAAAAACTGATGCAGGCAAGAAAGAAAAAATTAATTGGTTTAGGTAAACCTAATGTAAACACTTTGTTCAGATCAGGAAGTACTGATTTTCCGTCCATGGCAATCTGGTAATTGGGCATGCCACTGAAAAGATTTGGATTCCACAATGGGAAATGGCCATGCTGGTCTTTATATTCAAAAGAATTCTGAGCCATCCCTTTCCAGCCGGAAATATCACTTTGGTTCAATACATTCCCTTCTAATGCCGGTTTGCAAAATAAAGCCGATATAACAAGAAATATAGCAATTGCAATAAGATGAGGAACTGCTTTTTGAAGAAATGATTTTTTCATATCAGGAAGATATTAGGCTGACAAAATAATGCTATTTTAGACGAAAATCATTCATGCGCTGGCTTTTATTTTTATCGAGGCTTTCATTCATCTGCGGCTTTTTTTTCCTGCTATCTATTTCACTGCGTTTTTATAATTGGACGCATGATGAGGCTATCACTTCCACTATTATCATCATCGGGTATTTTATGGGATTGATTCTTGTTCCCATTACCAATCTTTGTTACCTGGTAGTGTGGATTGTCAAAAGAAAGTTGAAATATTTTGTACCACGGTGGCTCGTCATCATGAATTTATTATTTTTAATCGCATTAGTCTATTACATTTTTTTTCAGAATGATCCATCATATTCTTAAAGACAAACCTGCGAAGCTATTCATGGGCTTTATGGCTTTTTTTTGTTGCAATGCGTTGATCGCAGAAGCAATAGGTACGAAAATTTTTTCCCTGGAAAAACTGTTTGGTTTCCATCCGGTAAATTTTACACTGTTCGGTCAAAGTGGTCTATCCTTCACGCTGACTTGCGGGGTTTTATTATGGCCGCTGGAGTTTGTGATCACTGATATTGTGAATGAATATTACGGGCCAAAAGCAGTTCGAAGGATCTCACTCACTGCAGTCATTTTAATCTCTTATGCGTTCCTTTTATATTTTGTTGCTATCAAGGTGCCACCTGCTGATGTATGGTTGAACAGTAGCAACCAGCAAGGAGTGGAGAATATCCAAAATTCGTTCAATGCCATCTTTGGACAAAATATGAGGATCATAATCGGAAGTATAGTAGCGTTTTTGGTGAGCCAGTTGGTAGACGTATCTGTTTTTCACAAAATAAAAAAGATTACCGGTGAAAAACATATCTGGCTACGTGCAACCGGCTCTACCATTGTATCGCAATTAGTGGATAGTTACATTGTGCTCTTCATTGCATTCAGCGGGATATTTCATTGGCAACTGATCCTTGCTATCGGCATTATGAATTACATGTATAAATTCACCATGGCGATCATCCTGACTCCGGTGATCTATATTGTAGAAAAGAAAATAGAAAATTATGTTGGACATGAGACCGCTAAAAAAATGAAACGGTCAGCGATGGGTTTTGAAGATGATGGTTTTGTCAACATTCCGGCTGCAGGATAATGTTTAGTACAATTGTTGTTTTATCATCTCTGCAACGATCTTGTCGATCGGCAAAGTGACACTTTCAGCAGAAAAATTGTTGTGATCGATAAAGCGAAGGGATTCAGCCTGGCCTGTTTGTTTATACTTCTCTAATTGCTCTTCGTCAAAATGAAATTCATTGATTCGTAGAGGTACTTTGATCGGTTCCAATGCAGTTGCATAGTAATAAATGGAGATGATCTGGTGCGCAGGATTAAAAGCTGAAATCTGGAAATAATCTGTTGTGTATAAATGCTCACCGATCTCCGATTCAATGCCCAATTCTTCTTTCAATTCTCTTTTCAGGCAGTCACGGGTGCCTTCCCCGAATTCCAATCCACCGCCGGGAAATTTGGTGTAAAAATTTCCCCGGATATATTCATCACTTACCAATACTTGTTTATTTTCATTGATAAGAATTCCGTAAACTCTGATATTGAACATATTTTTTTTAATGAAGTATCATTCAGATCTCTACCACACC